>JAGQPK010000317.1 GCA_020426755.1 Planctomycetales bacterium | reverse complement strand
CTGCGGACTGGGCTAGGCAATCGGCTGGGGCGTTGCCCCGGAACACATGCCAATTATGTTCGGCGCCGATTCCCTGTTATCTCAACTGAGTGCCATTGGGCTAACGCCTTTCGGCGAACTGACCGCGGCCCGCGCCTTTCGGTGAACTGACCGTGATTCGCGCCTTTCTGGGACTGAGTGACCAAGCTCGCATTCTGTACCCGTCCTCCGTTATGATGAAGTGTCACGATTCGCTCGAGTGAATTCGCTTGCGGAGAGCATGTGGTGGGATGGCAATGTGGCCGATGGCTGCGCGTAATTGTTCGAACCTTGGCGGGCGTAGCGATTTGTTTGTCGCTAAGCTGTCGTCCAAACGTCAATTCGAAGCAGTCGGCCAGAACTCAGCCAGAGTCTTCGCCGTCAGCCCGCGAGGACGCGCGAGGTTCATCTGCTGAGAACAGCGTGCCCACAACTGCAGATGAGTCGAAGACACGATTGGTCGAGACAGCGACACCGGCATCTGAGGCGGTTGTGCGAATACCGGGGAGTGAACCGCTGACGCGTAGTCCTGCTGATGACGGCTGGTCTACGGAAGCTTGGAGTGAGCAAGCGAGCGAACAACTCCATCGCTTGGCTGATCGACTTGAACAGCAATCGTCATTCTCCGCGGCGGACGTTGAGTTTCTAGCGGCTGAAGAGTTTCAGGGCGGCCCACTTGTGCCAGGTGAAACAAGCGTTGTGTTCGCTGATGCGAATGTCCAAGTGCGTCGCGCGAGTGTGACGACGCGCGACGCGTCAGAGAATACAGCATCGAGTCCGTTCCTGGGGCACGCGGGTTGTGCCGCAGTCTTGTCACAGCTGGTGGCGCCGCTTCACTTGGCCCATGAACGCCACTGTAAATTCAAGATCTTTCGTGTTACTCCGACAGAGCAGGGTATCTCAGCCGAGATCATGCTGCAGATGAGTGGAGTGGCCCCCGATTCACGCATTCAGCAGTCAGCCGTCTGGCATACCGAATGGACCAATCTGAACGCCGCCGAAGTCCCGCGACTACGCTCCGTTGTCTCCGCTGACTACGAGCGGTCAGACTTGCTTGCCACCGATCGACCTTGGTTCGCCGACCGCACTCAGGCAGTCCTTGGCAGCGAGGAGTCCTTTCAACGTCAGTTGTCGCAGGGGCTCGACTATTGGCTCCACCGCCTGGAAGTCGGTCCGGCGATTGTCGCATCCAGTTATCACGGGTTGACCGTTGGCGATGCTAATGGTGATGGACTGGACGACCTCTACGTATGCCAACCTGGTGGCACAGTGAGCGGCTTGCCCAATCGACTTTACCTGCAGCAGCCGGACGGTACGGCGAGAGATGTATCGTCGGAGGCCGGTGTCGACTGGCTGGTTGAAACGGCCAGCGCGTTGTTCGTGGATATCGACAACGATGGTGATCAGGATCTCATCGCGGCCACAATGGTTGGCGTCGTGTTTGCCGAGAATGACGGGGCCGCTCACTTCTCCGTTCGAGTCGTCAAGGCATTGCCTGAAGCCCCGCCGCTCTGTTTGGCAGCGGCGGATTACGATGGCGACGGCGATTTGGACTTGTACGCTGGTTGCTACGTCGCACGCCCCGCGACGCAACTTGTGGGCAGGCCCGTTCCCTATCATGACGCAAACAATGGTGCTCGCAATGTGCTGCTGCGCAATGACGGAGATTTTCGCTTCGCTCAAGTGACGCGCGCTGTTGGGCTCGACGAGAACAATCGACGCTTCACCATGGCGTGCGCCTGGGAGGATTTTGACAACGACGGTGATCTTGATCTGTATGTTGCTAACGACTACGGACGCAATAATCTCTATCGAAATGACAACGGCCAGTTTCATGACGTGGCGGCCGAGCTGGGTGTCGAGGATCTTTCCGCCGGTATGTCCGTCACGTGGGGCGATGCCAATCACGACGGCTGGCTAGACTTATACGTGAGTAACATGTGGTCGTCTGCCGGCAATCGTGTCGCCTATCAACGCCGCTTTCTCGACGGTAAACCCGACGACAATACGCGAGCGCAATTTCAGCGCCACGCGCGCGGCAACTCGTTGTTCTTGAATCGCCTGGGCGACGCGGTCGGTGCCTTCGAGGATGTGAGTGAAGCGGCGGCAGTCACGATGGGACGCTGGGCATGGTCATCGCGGTTTGCCGACATCAATAACGACGGCTGGGACGATGTACTGGTCGGGAACGGCTATATCACACAAGACGATACGGGCGACTTGTGAAGTTTCTTCTGGCGACAGGTCGTGTCGCAATCGCCCACGGAATCGACTGCGAATGATGAGGTGAATCGATACCTTACGAATTGGAATGAGTTGGGTTTGATGATCGCCCAGGGCGCCAGCTTCTCTGGCCGCGAGAGGAACTGTTGTTTTCTGAACACTCACAGCAGTCAGTTTGCCGACGTATCTGCGATAACTGGACTCGACGTGCCTGATGATTCACGCGGCCTGGCACTTGTCGATTGGGATCACGATGGAGATCTCGATCTGTGGCTCTCCAATCGAACCGGCCCGCGTGTGCGTTTCTTCCGGAATGACCAAGATACTGCAAATCATTACCTCGCGCTGCAACTACAAGGAACAAAGTCGAATCGAGATGCAATCGGAGCACGCGTCGAAGTTTATCTTAAACCGAGCAAGAGCGAGTCGCCCAGTGTTCCCTTGATTCAGACCCTGCGCGCCGGCGAAAGTTTTCTGAGCCAGTCGAGCAAGTGGCTACACTTTGGGCTGGGTGATCATACCCTTGCCGAACGCGTTGTCATTCGTTGGCCTGGGAGCGGCACGACCACAGTTCTGCAAAACCTGCCGGCCGATCGGCACTATACCATAGTCGAGGGCCAAGCGTCCGCAATGGCTCTGGAGACATCGCGCGACGTTCACTGGAGCGACGAAAAGCAATCCGTAGAGTTGATTGAGGAACCGACACGTGCGGCGACCCGGACCGTGTTAATGAATCGACGTCCATTGTCGCCGGTCGTCTATACGAATCTGGAAGGCATACCCGAGAAACCAACGCAACCTCCAAGAGCTACGTTGATCAATCTGTGGGCAACTTGGTGCGGTCCGTGTCTCGAAGAGCTGCGGGCTCTCGCCGATCACGACGCAGAGCTTCGGCAACGCGGTTTGAATGTGATCGCGCTAAGTACAGATTTGCTACAGGAAGGTGCAGGCCACGATGTCGAATTGCAAACGGATCTTGTCAACAGGGATGCGTTGACACAAACGATGCGAGCATTCGATTATCCCTTCACGGTTGGATTCGCCGACCAGCAACTCATCGCGGCGCTGTCAACGATTCACAATCAAGTGTATTACGCACAACGCTCTTTGCCGCTGCCATGCAGCTTTCTCTTGGACGCACAGGGGCGAGTTGCAGCCATCTACAAGGGGGCCGTTTCGGCTCAGCAACTCATGGACGACTTGGCACTCCTCGAAGCAAACACGGAGACGATCGCGACGCGTACTCGCCCGTTTGCAGGGAGTCGTGTGTTGAACGTTGAAGAGCTAAGTCCGTTGGTCGCTGCGGAAGCCTATCGCGAGGGCGGCTACTTGAAGGAAGCGCAGGCGGAAGTCGAACGCTATTTGGCTGAAGTCATGGCAACGCACGACTTAGATCAAATGTCTGCGGCCTTAATGGGTGCGTTACGTCCTACCGTTGCGCCGGAGATAACGCAGCCCTTGCCAAGTGCCTCGTCAGAATCCGATACCCTAACCAAGAAGAGCATGACAACGGTTGAGTCGCAGCAGGCCGCAATCAAAACGCAGCTTGTGAAGCTGCGCGAACGCGAACAGCTTCGTTGCTATGACCTGTTGGCGCGGCTCGCACGCGAGCAAAGAGATGTCGCGGGCGAGTTGGTGGCGCGGCGCAAGATCGTTGAGTTGGCGCCCCAGAGTGTTGCAGCCTGTCTGGCGCTCGGCCGTTGCTACATGCAAAACCGAATGCCGGAGGAGGCGATCGAGTCGTTTAGCCACGCGATCGAACTCGATGCATCGGCGCGACAAGCATACCTCGATCTCGCCCTCGTTTGGCAATTGCAGCAACGGACTGACCGGGCGATCGAAGTTTATCGACAACTCCTGGTTCGACAACCTGACGAACCCGAGGCACTCAATAATCTAGCCTGGATTCTGGCAACAAGCTCGCATGATGCATTACGGAACGGCGCGGATGCCTTGACGTTGGCACAGCGGTTGTGTGATCGCGAGGGTCGACGCACGCCGTCAACGCTCAGCACGCTTGCTGCGGCGCTGGCAGAGTACGGCGACTTCGACAAAGCCGTCACCACGCTTGATGAAGCAATACGGCTGGCCCGAACTGAAGGTGCGGACGACTTGGCGGCGAAGCTCGTGCAACGACGCGAGCTGTTTCTGCAACACCAGCCGTTTCGCGAGTAAGCGACGTGCATTCTCGAGTTCACCACGAAGTCACGAAGCCACGAAGCCACGAAGAAGTGCGGATAGAAAAGAAGTTCGCCGAAGGCGTTAGCCGCGGTTCTCACGCATGGTGGAGCTTCTGGGCGGAATGAAAGGCTAGCGCGTTGCGGCGACTGAAGTTCCACGCACGGTCGCGTCACGTCAGTTAGAACTTGATCTCCGTCAAGTTCTGCAATCGGTAAATCATCCCCTCGTAGCCAACGATGTATAGTTCGCCAGCTAAGTCTTCGGCGAATGAGACGATGCGTTCTGGCGCGACACCTATCAAGTGACATTGCGTGAGTTGTCGATTGTGTTGCCCCAGTGCAAAGACGTTTCGTGATTCATAGTCGCCGCAAATGTACTTGCCGACTAACGCGCCTGTAGGCCGTCGAGTGGGCCGGTAGACGTAGCCACCTGTAATCGACACGCCGTAACGTCGGCCATACGCAAACAGTGGCGGTTGATAGTCCGTTTGTTCTCGACGATACTCGAACGAGAACGGTGCAAAACCTTCGTAGACGTTCCAGCCATGGTTCTCGCCTCGGCGCACAATCATGACTTCCTCAAAACGATCTTGGCCGACATCTCCTATCCAGAAGTCGTTCGTCACGCGGTCGAAGCTCGCACGCCACGGTTCGCGAAAACCAGCAGCCCAGACTTCCGGTGGAAACTCACCGTTCAAGAATGGATTGTCCGGCGGAATTGCGTATGCGCGCGGGGCCTCCCTGCGATTCACGTCGATTCTCAGAATCTTGCCCAAGAGACGTTCGGTACTCTGTGCGTTGCCGTGCGGATCTTCCTGGGGACCGCTATCTCCAATCGCAACGTACAGGTAGCCGTCGGGACCAAATCCCAGCCAGCCGCCAAAGTGGTTGAGCGTTGACTGTCGCACACGCAATAGCTCGTGTGAAGCCGTCTGCGAATCCGTGGCAAGGTCGGCCGACGCCAGTCGCTGGCTGACGACAATGTCCAGTGAGTTACCCGAGCGTTCACGATCGTAGATGTAGTACTTGCGATTGTGGCGAAAGTCGGGGTGAAACGCCAAGCAGGCGAGGCGACCTTCGCCGGGAATGCCGGGGCCGAGGTCCGCGAACAGAGTCTTGCGAGTCGCCGACAGATCATCGTCGGTCACTAAGTTCCAGATCCGTTTGGTTTGATGTTCGACGACTAAGAAGTGTCGCGATCGTGTCGCGTTATCTTGTGATGCTGTGGGAATCGGCACGGCCCACACCGGTTTGTCGAAACGCAATTCGTCAGGCAGCAGCGGCGCGAAGGTCAATTGCTGAGCGGTGCGAGAGATCTCGCTTGGCATGCCACGCTTCGCCAATTCGGCTTGATCAGGTTGCTTGAGTGATACGACGTATTCGACTAAATCATTGAGCTCGCTGGCCGTCAACAAACGCTGCACACCGGTTGGCATCGCGGAAGTAAGCAGCGTGCGACGCTCCTCGATCTCAGCGAACGGCACACGCCAGAGGTTGCCGCTGGCGTCGAGCAGTTCGCAAGCTTGTCCGTCATCTTGTTTGACGATGCCCACACGCGTCTGCCCCGACGATAGCTCAATTGCGGTCTGTTCGTAACCGACGGCGAGGTTAGCGGATGGCTCGAGAATGGAACGGATGATCTCGCGACGAGTTAGCTTGTCGCCGGCATAGATGAGACTAGGTCCGACTCGACCATGCGGCGTGTCGACCGGGTGGCAGCTTGAGCAACCCAAACGGTCGCTCTGAAATAACGTACGCCCTGACTCCACGTCGCCGACTTCGCGCAGGCAATACTTGACTAACGCTTCGTCCGACAGCGGCCGCTGTTCGTCTGCCAGTGTCGGCAAGTTGATCGCGAGTAGCAGCCAGGCCGCGGCT
>JAGQPK010000316.1 GCA_020426755.1 Planctomycetales bacterium | reverse complement strand
ACTCGCTCTCACAGATTGCCTGAGCGTTCCGAAATCAAGATGCGTTACCACTCGCAAGAACCAGCATCTCTTCCCGTGACGCTACCCCCATGCAATGCTCGTCGAAGTCATGTGGAACGGGCGTTGACTCCGATTCTCAATTTCGGGGAAGGGGGTAACATCGTTTCGCCTGGCCGGCGATCCGGTCTTCGCCGGCGGCTCGGCTCACATCGCTCCGCTGATCTTCGCCATCGCTGCCGGGGTGCGGAACTGGATTCCCGACAGCATGGCGTGCAGGACATCCAGTTCCGCCCACCCCACACCTGCTACGCCCACGGTTTTTCCGCTCCGCGGAACAATCGTGGGCTCGCTGGCGGCTTGTCGAGTCGTTCCGACCGCGGCGGCACACCCAGGCTCACTCCCCAGTTAGCGGCGATAGTTGAAACTCGTCTGCGAGCCACTGTGCCACTCGCGGTCCAATCGTGCCGCATCCTTCTCCGCGCCATGCCGGTCGGCCGTGCCGCCTCCCGCATGGCCGCTGCGATGAACGCTCCGCTTCCCCTGGACGAGCCGGGAACGCTCGCCGCTGGGGCGGCTCGCTGCGGGCTGAACGCCCGCTGGTCTCGCTTGGCCGCTCGACCTGCGACCGAGCCTGCTGGGGCAGACTGCGGTCGCTTTCCGCCTCCGCTGAACGCTCCGGCGGTGTGCGGCTCGCGGGGCTCGCCGCCTTGTCACTGACGGCGACAAATGGCACCGCTTGACAGGTGTCATTGGCACGTGCAATGGCACTCGCGTCGACCTCTCCGTGTTCCATTGCTCGTTCCATGCAAAGGCTGGATTTCCCGAAACACGCGACGCAATTCAAGCGGCAGGTGTTCACTACAGGTAGCAGCTAACACTTTGCGTGACATCTTGTTAAAGTTGAGCAATCGCCCTTGTCGCCTCGGAGGTGTCACAGATCGCCATGAACGAGCGCCCGATTCGCTACCGCGGAACTGAGTATCCGGTCATCGAACGCTTTCGAATCGGTGGCCGTCTTTACCTCGCCATTGCGAAAATCGGCGCCGCAGGACGACGTGCGTATCGCGTGTTCGATCCTTCCGCGAAACAGATGCGAGCGTTGCATTTGCTGCCCGAATCGGACGGCACAATGAAGCGCGTGCGAACGCTGCAGCAACTGACGCGTGGTGACAATGAGATGCTGCAGATCATCGATTGTCAAATTCAAGACGGACACGTTTGGGTTGTGTTGCCTTGGATCGACGGCTTCAGCCTCCGCGTCGTTCTCGACGACATTCGTCAGCGCCGCAAGCCGCGCATTTCGGCTCCTGAAGCCGTCCGCCTGGTGAAGGGTGTCGCTCACACGCTCAGCCATCTTCACCGCCGTAAGGAGATCGTCCATGCCGATGTGAAACCGGCCAATCTGGTACTCACCAAGCGGACCAGCTTGGTGCTAATCGACTACGGAAGCGCCTGGCAAGTTCAACGCACGATGCAGCGGAGTGAGGGTGATGGCGTCAGCCCATCGTATGCAGCACCCGAGCTGATTCAGGGTCGGCAGGCCGTTAATTTTCGCGCGGACATCTTTTCGGTCGGGGTGATTCTGTATGAACTGCTCACCGGCCAATTACCCTACGACGGAGTCAGCGGTGGTGCCGTGACGCTGCCCAGAGATGCGCAGTCGAGGTTGAAGCTCGTGCCACCAAGTCGCATCAGTCCGGAGCGGGACAAGATCTCCGACCGGATTTGGCGACCGGTTGACGCGCTGCTCGCCAAGTCGCTGGCACTCAGTCCAGACGATCGATTCGAAACGCCGAGAGCTTGGCTCGACGCGTGGGATCGCTGCATGATTGAGATTCGGGCGACGAAGCACAAAACGTCCGCGCCGAACTTCGTTGTTCGAGCACTCGACTGGCTTCAAGGCCGACTTTAGTCGACGCGATCAGCTGGGGGGACGGTATAGTCGGTGACTGCGTTCGTGCGGAGGCTTCCAGCGGAACCGGTCACCGCAGCTCGAGTGGTAGATTCGCGACTTGCGGTCGACCAGAACGTAGGGGTCAAGTATCTCGCCATACCGCATCGTTGGCACTCCATCGCTCGCGCGACGTGGTCGGCCGTGAGGACAGTTTTTGCACGGTGACGCTGTCGGCGGTTCAGACGGTTGACGCTCTCCAAGATCCGAGTCCCGGATTCCCTTCCGCGCACGTTCGAGAGCTGAGTAGAACAGCTCGCGGTTTCGTTGATTCGCGGGAATCGTTATCCCTTGATATGAGCCGCTATACAGAATTACGGCGAATGGACTTGACGCCCCTTCTGAGACGTCGACCAAGTGACAAAGTGCCATCGCACGCACGATGTGTTGCGGCTTCGGAGGCCCGCCGTTGCTGCGGACCCGATGTACGGGAATGGCAAGACCTCCTTTTCGGATAATGCGCCGCGGCTTGCCCGTCAGTTTCCACTGCGGGTCTGCCAGTGACTTCTTAGGTTCGAATGCATCGTAGCCCGCCGCGAGCAATCCAAACCAGTCGACATTCTGAATCGTCGCGGAATTGGGATTCGGATCGCACGGAACGGCGAGCTTAAACTCTAATCGTCGTTTGCTCAGGACTCGCCAGGTGAAGAACTCGAGCGTGAAGTAGCAGACCCAGATGCCAACGCCGCCGAGTAGTGCAAAGACCGCACCAGGACTCGCGATCAACGGGGTGAGCGCGAAGATCGCGAAGCTGCAGAGAAGACCAACCACCATCCAAAACAGTCGGTAGCTGCTTCGGCCGTAATCGTCCTCAATCTTGTCCGCTTCGTACCACAACATGCGGCCAAGTGACGGCAACTCATCATCCAATTCTTCACGCTTGCATTCATGAGTAGACACACCCGCGCGAGGACAGAATGTGTATTCGGCGACATCGGACGCGGTAACCGCTGGGTCGTCATCAGTCGCGTCAAGTGACCGCCGAGGTGTGCGTTTGACGCGCGGCGTGACCGTTGCTTGCTGTGCTGTGCTCTCCTCTGTGTCGACTTCGTGTTCGTTGCTCGTTCCGAATGGAACATTTCCTGTCAATACTTCCGAATCCGTGGCCATGCGCTGTTCTCCAGCAGGATCGTGCTTCTCCTCGTCACGGCGTTCTAGCGCAGTCAAGTGTTTGCGGATAATCTTGATGAATACTGCAGCGGCTTCGGACAGTTCCTTCTCGGTCGGTTCGCCTTCCAGAGTGTGGTGTGCAATTCGGTTGCGAACGTTGACGGCAAAGGCAGCATCTTCGTACAAGCGACGTCCCAAGAAGCGTCGACGAATTTCGATCAACGTTCGCAGGCCTCGTCGTTCAGACGATCTTGTCGTGAAGTGGCTCTTGATAATCGCTTCGACCAATCGCGATGCGCGGACAACGCGTTTCTCGGCGTCGAGTACCCGTTCAACATGCTCAATTTCGCTGGAAAGCTCTTCAATCGCACGCTGCAAATCACGGCCTGAATCGTTCACGCGTTACCCCCACTTCTCAATCGCCGGAATCAGTTCGTCAATCGAACTCGGTCTTTCCCCACGTAGCGGCGAGACCGCGGACTCCAGCAGTCTCTCAATTCGTCGCGGCAGCCCAGCATCACGCAACCTATCTCGCTCAGATTCGCTCTCGGGCAATTCACCCAAACAAGCGTGTACGGCGATCCGGCCCCAACTATAAATGTCAGCGGCGTAATTGACGTCTACGCCGTTGGCTTCGGGCGCTCGGTAGGGGTCGGCTGGCCAATCTTTCGTGGATACAGTTGGACCGCGATCAATCAGCTTTGCGAGTTCGAAATCGGTCAGCACTGCCGTCGCGTCTTGATTCCACATGAGGATTGACGCAGGGCTCAGTTCGCGACGAATGATGTCGTGCGTGTGGAGTGCTTGCAACCCGTGGGCGATGTCAAGCATCAGTTGACGTAGTGCTTCACCTTCGAAGCGGTCGCGTTGGAGTTTCTGCAAAAGCGTCACGCCATCGACCCATTCGTCGATCACCCAGTAGTAGCCTTCGCCCGGATCGTGAAACGCGGTGAAGTTGCGAACGATGTTCGGATGCGCACCGATCGCATCGCAGACAATCGGATGTCGTTTGATCCAAGTACGGCAGCGCTGCTCTTCGTCGGTCGGAAGATCGCGCAAGTCGAATCGCTTGCCACGACATTGGCGGTCAAGTTCGAGATGCCGCATTCGGCATGCTTGGAATCGCAGACCATTGGAAGCTGTGATCCAGTCGGTCAGTACATCGAGCAAGAGATACTCGTGAACCGTTGCAGCCGCAGTCGGCGTGCCCGTTCCCTCGAGCAATACGTCCAAGTTCACGCCTAATGCCGTCGCCAACCGATTGGCTGTGCTCCGATACGGAGCCTTTCCGGCAAGCACGTTGTTCACCGTTCCGCTTGATAGCGCAGCTCGCTGCGCCAATTTGTCGACGTCCAGCCCGCAACGATTCATCACCGCGACCAGCTTGTCTGCATCAAGCTTCACGGTGCGGCCGACGTTGGGACGTTTGGCGGTCATGGCTCGTTCACCAGCGCAAGGCCACACGGAGGTTGTTGGCAGATTGCGCGAGATTGGATGTAGCGTGTTTCGAGTCAGCGCGACAATCGCAATCACTCCGAGTCACCACAGGTGACACGAACGGAATTGAGCTTCGAAGCGAAGGAGATGATCGCGATGCTGCAAAAGACAACTCAGTGGGTTACGGATCGATTGGTCGAGCGGGCGCTGCCGACCATTGGAGGCTACTTGGCCTCAGCGCTGCAACGCATGCTCATCCTGGGGCATGTAGAACATCATAACCAATTGGAAGAGCAGGCTCGACGATATGAAGCCGCCGGAAAGCCCCACCTGGCCAAGCTGCTCCGGGATCAGGCGGGACAGCTGAGCCTCGAAAACCCGTTCAGTTCGGCTCCGTCAATCTGTGAGCAACTGACGGACGGGTCCGGGAAGTCGGATGACTTCACGCTGACTATTCCCGACACGAGCTTGGCCGACAAAGCTGCGAAGAAGAAGACGGATGGCGGTCACGACGACGCTCTGGATTCGCCAGAGGGAGTGATCTGACGATGCCGCGCCTGTTGTTCAGCCCCCGTGACTTGCTGGTGCTGCGAGGCCTCAGTCTGCAGGTTCGCTTGCTCGGCCAGCGACAACTGGCCGACTCGCTCTGGCACGGAGACATCGCCAACGCACGACGTCGGTTGCGGCGGTTCGCGGACCTGGGCTTGGTCGAGCGGCACGTGGTTTTGGCTCGACCGCTGCCCGAACTGCTGTCACCGGTTGCTCAGTGGCGACCGGGTCAGCCCGAGCCGGATGCGGGACAAGTCGCGTTCGAGCTGCAACGTCGTTGGAAGTATCGCGCCCTGCGCTCGACCGTCGTCTACGTGCCGACCAAGGCGATCGTCGAACACTTCGGTGGGCATGCGAAACGTCCGCTCGCGACACAGGTCTCGCACGACCTGGGCGTCGCGGCAATCTGGCTCTGGTACTGCCAGAACCGTCCCGACCACGTTGCGACGTGGCGGGGTGAAGACATGTTGACCAACAACGAGCACGGGCAATCGGTTCCCGATGCGGTGCTCGTGGGGCGCGATGAACGCCCCGCCGTGTGGATCGAGTTCGGTGGTGACTACGCGAAGGATCGCGTGTCGGCCTTTCATGATTCGGCCGCTTCTCTGGCGGCTTCCTATCAAATCTGGTGAGCACGCGCATGGATACAACGGCCTTCAGTTCGCGAGAAAGTGCGTTTGTCGAGTTCGTGCTGCGATATGGCATGGGCACGAACCGCACGTTTCGCAGCCGAATTCTGACTGGCAGGACGCTGAATGCCGTCTCGAAGGTAACGGCACGCATGGTTCGTGACGAAGTATTGTCACGCCACGATTTCCTGCCACCGGAAGTTTGTTTTCGGCTGGGAGCCGGTGCTGCCCGCGTCTTGGGGCTTCCGTCACGTGTCACCCAGCCACTGGGTCCACAACGATTGCCGGTGGACTTCGCAACGCTTGAGTACGCGACGCAGGGATCACCGGCACGCCGCCGGCTGTCTGCGACCGACATCGAAGACTATCTCCCTTGGATGCCGGAAGAACTGCGTCAGTCACCGTACTGCTTGGATGCCACTGGTCGACTCGAACTGATTCGCGTCGACCTCGGTGGCTCGCCCCAACACATCGCGCGCAAGGTTGCGAATGCGGCCCACGCGCGACTTAGCGTCCCGAAAATCGCCGAACTGGCGGCTCGGTCGCTGTTTCACGTCGTCGTTCTGACATCCACGGGCGAAAAGGCGACCCAAATCGCGAAGGTCATGGCAGATGCCGACTTC
>JAGQPK010000315.1 GCA_020426755.1 Planctomycetales bacterium | reverse complement strand
GATGACAGTCTGCGGTCGTTCGGTCGAACCGACGAATCCTATCGACCGAACTATGAATTGATCCGGCAGAACAAGATGCCCGAATCGGAATCGCTGTTGGGACGCGTACTCAATCGCATGTTGGGGCCGGACGACGAAACCGTCTTGCGCAAGCAGAACATCGACGGCAGTAAACTGCCCGACTTCCAAGTGGTCCGCCGCTATCTCGGTCCGACCGGGATGTTCATGCGAAGCGAGAAAGACGGATGGTATGTGGCGGGCGTGCTGCTGAACAAGGAAGATGCCTACGTAGAAGAGGCCGCCAGCACAGCCAGTACCGCTGAACTAAAGATTCCCACTGCGAACGCGGCCGAGTCTCGCTAAACCAGATCGGCTTCGTGAAGCTGAGGATGCTTAGGTGTCGTTGTTGCGGCACCAACAATCCGCCAGAGTTTGTAGCACTGCCTTGGGAGTCCCGTCTGCAGTGATCACGCCGGCCTTCCAGTCGGCGCGATCATAGAATTGTCCCCAGATGATGCCCTGTACGGACGGTTTTTGTATCAGCAGCGCGACGATGTCGCGTACTGTCTGCACGGTCTGCGTCGAGATGCCGGATGGCTGACCAAGCACCGGCGCTTTCCCTGGCGTCGCGATCGCCAAATGAATGACCAGCGGTAACCCAAAGGTTGACCAGTGGTCGATAAGTCGGTTCAGTTCGAGCAGATCGCGTGGCAGCGTGCGATCGGAAGTGCAGGCGATGTTCATCTCCAACACAAAGCCGGAGATACCGAGTTCTGACCTGACGACAATATCGGCGAATTGCCACGGTGACAGATCGATGGCAGCGTGCCCCAGGTATTCACCCCAGGGTTGGCGGATGCCCACGAGCGCCGGCGTTTGAGAATCGGCACGGCGCAAAGCTTCGATCGCTGAGAGTGTCAACCGCAGTCGATGTTCTTCACCCAGTTGCAGTTCAGATTCAATGTTGGTTCCAGCCGTCACATACCAGAGATTCACGTCGCCACGCAAAGCGTCGACGGCTTTCTGAACGTAGTTGACGACGTACGACTGGAGCGTGTCGAAGTCCTCTTCCCACAGGTACAGCCAGTCTGGCAAATCGTGACGATTCAAGCGAAACAACGGGCCGCACGCCGCGCGCCGTTTGGATTGCCGAATCCGTCGTAGATCTCGCTGCCAAGTCGCCCAGTTGAACTCGCCTGGATTGGACTCCGTTTCGCGCCAGCTCGATTGATAGAACACCGCGTTGCCCAGAGTGCGGCTGCTTTGTAACAAGCTGTTGAGGCCGCGGGGCGAGTCGATTTGAAAGCCGGTTAAGCGTGAACAGACGTTGGATGGTCCTTGTGCCTTAAGGGCAGGTGCGAGACATTTGCGAATTAAGTTGACGCAAATGGCCAGCGATGCTTCCGCTTCACGCGCACAACGTTCAATATCGTGTTGTGACAGTGCGGCGGTGACGAAGTGGCGTTCCGCTTCGCTGACAGCTCCGTGGACCGCTGGTTGATCGAGAAAACTAGGTGCAAACTGACTGAGAATCCGCGACAGGGTGCCGCGACACAGTTCAAGCACCAGGTGGTAGGGCGTGTCCCGGGGGAGCAATGTGGCAGTGGACAGTGCAACCTGTCCGCAACCGGCAATTGTCCAAGGTGCAATCAGCCGTCCGGATTCGCGTGCATCTCGACTGACTGTCAACCGGCCACTGTGGTACGTGACGTGCGTTTCCCAGGGAGCACCGTCATTGCCGATCATGTATGCACAGTTGACCGCCAGTTCGGCCAGGCCCTCGCGGCGCGGAAGCAGAAACTGCATTGATCCCATATTGGGTCCGTCGGCTCCGCAGGCTAGATGCCAAGGCGGCCCACCTTGGCTGGAATGGATGTTTAGGCTGATCGGCTGGCAATCCTTGAGTCTAAACGAGGCCGGATGTCCGTTCAACTGCTGACGATTGCCGTTTGTCGCCCCGGCCTTCCGTGTCGACGATTGATTACGTCGTGCTTTGTCCGCTGGGTTTATCGACCGGGGCCACAGGCTGCTCGACGGCGGGACGGCTAACAGTTGGCTAGTTGCCAGCCACCGTGTCGACCTCTAGCCGCTTTGTTATACTCGGCGTTTCGGTACTCGTAAGTTTCTGAAACGGAGGAAGCATTGATGGGTAGTTCCGTGTTGCTGCAATCAAGTCTGGCGGATTTGCCGGTCAAGCGTGGCAAAGTGCGCGACATGTACGACCTCGGAGACCGCATGTTGATGGTCAGCACGGACCGTATTAGTGCGTTCGACTACGTCCTACCGACGGGCATCCCTGACAAAGGCCGCGTGCTCACGCAAATTAGCGCCTATTGGTTTGGCGAGCTAACCGAGAAGCATCACTTGATCACGACCGACTTGAGCCAAATCGATCTGCCGGCAGACGCCGATCGAGAGCTGTTGGAAGGTCGTACGATGCTCGTCCGTAAAACGAATGTCGTGCCGATCGAATGCGTCGTGCGCGGTTACTTGGTCGGATCGGGTTGGAAAGAGTATCAACGCTCCGGCGCCGTCTGCGGCATCTCACTTCCAGCAGGTATGACCGAGTCAGCGCAATTTGCCGAGCCGATCTTTACGCCTGCCACGAAGGCGGAATCGGGGCACGATGAAAACATTTCCTTCGAACGGATGGTCGACATCGTTGGCCAGGATACTGCTGAAGAGCTGCGTCGTCGCAGCTTGGCGATTTACCAACGGGGAGCTGAAATCGCGCGGCAACGCGGCATCATTATCGCTGACACAAAATTCGAATGGGGATGGGATGGCGACGAGTTGATTTTGATTGACGAGGTGATGACCCCAGACAGTTCGCGGTTCTGGCCTGCCGATCAATATCAGCCCGGCAAAGGTCAGCCATCGTTCGACAAGCAGTTCGTTCGCGACTGGTTGGAGACGACCGATTGGGATAAGAACAGTGCGCCCCCTGCCCTGCCGGATGAGATTGTCGCGAAGACGCGCGACAAATACATCGAGGCGTTCGAACGCGTCACTGGCGCGACGTTCCCCTGGAAGTAATCACTGATCAATCCTAGCGCCGGATCGGCCGGCGCTAGCGAGTGATTTGTTCGTAACACTAGCGTCGTTACGAAGGATACTGAACGCTAGGAGTTGCTTGAAGCGGCGTTGCCCCGCTCGGCATCAATCGCTCCTCGTGCCGAGCAGATTGTCAGCAAACTTCGTTAACCTTCGTGGTAAGACGAGGCCGAGCCTTATACGCTCGGTCATTCGGCAGTCGGCTCCACCACATCTGAATCGCCTGAATTCAAGGCGTCCGCAGCGGATTTAGTTGCCTCATCTGCGCTCGCTTCAACCGGCTCTAGTCCTTCCGCAGGCGTCTCGGTCGATTCTGTTTCAGTTGACTCGACTGATTCAGTGGACGTCGATGCTTCACCGGCTGAATTCCCTGGGGGAGTTGTGTCGGTTGCGGATGTGCTCACCGCGGGCTCGGCTGAATCAGCCGGGGCAGGTTCGTGCGTTTCGTTTGGCTCCGTTTGATCGGCGGGTTTATTGACGAGGTTGAACTCGCGTTCGAGCTGTTGGGCGTGCCAAAAGTCTGCCGCAGCCGATGCGCTATCTCGATCGGATCGATAGACTTCAATTGCCTTGTTCAACCATTCGGTATTCGATTCGAGACGGCCTTGCGCTTCGTACGCGCGGCCCAAGTTGAATGTCGCACCACTTTGCCACATTGTGGCTGGATCACCTGCCAAGACTCGCTTTTCAAGGAAGTCAATGGCGACATCGTATTTGCCTTGATCGAGCGCCATGGTACCCAACCAGTAACTGGCGTTTTGTTTCGTGCGTCTGAGCAAGTAATTCAAATTTGCAGCGGCGGCCTTGTTACGTTCGAGTTCCTCTGGCGTGGGTGCCGAGCCGTCGGGCTTTGGTTGACCATTTAGGGCCATCGTGACGAGTTGGCGGATTTCACCATCCGGTCGTCGGCTTTCGAGATACATGACGCGGGCACCGAGTTGATCGTCGGTATTGTCGAGTTGCCCGCGAAAGTGCAGCGTGCGGGCAGCGTAGAGGGGCGTGCGGTCTTGATCGAACAAGCTGTGCTCGAGCGCGAACGACATCATCGCTGTGCGGTCCGACTGCAATCGATTGCGGCTGGCAAAGATCTGGAAAATCTGTGGCCAGATCGCGACGCCCTGCAAACCTGCGACGTCGGCAAGTTGTTGAGCCATCTTGCTCGGTGAAACCGTTAGTGACAGTGAGTTGTCACCGCTGAGTGCTCCTTCCAGCAACGCCATGCGGCGCGACAAAGCATGCGGCGGGGCATCGATCATGGCGACGACGTGTTGAAGATCTTCGGCCTCCACTGGATAGGGAAAGTCAGGGAAGACCTCGAGTGTTTCCAGCCATTCCGGGTGTGCCTGCAAGTCAGCTAAGGTGGCGATGCCGTTGCGATCGGCATTCGGTACCGGAGTACCCAGACGCATTTCGAACAAGTAGAGTTGGCCGTTGGAAATCAAAGCGGGTAACCAGTCGAAGGTTCCCTTAGGACCGGACGAGTTAATTGCCAAGGCGACGATCGGTAGGTTGAGCTGTCTGCCCAGCATGATGAAGACGAGTGTGCGTTCGGCGGCGGTGCCGCGTCCCAACAGGATGCTTTCCCAGGGATAGAGAAGCACGTCCGAGTTCAAGCGATGCTGACTTTGTTGCGTCACCGTTTCGTCGAGTTGCAGATTCGTGACGACCCATTCTGCGAGCAATGTCGCTTGCTGCAAATCTGTCGCCGGCTTTTCGCCCAGTAGTCGTCTGACGCTCGGCGTCAGCGTGCCGCTACTGACTGCAGTACGTGCAATATCACGTAGCCAAGTGGCTTCTTGCAGCACTTGAGCGTCATAGGGCTCAAGCGTAAGGCGTGATAAGCTTTCCGTCGAAACCATGCCTTGATATCGGTCTGGAATTCGATTGACCCACTCGTCCGGTTGCCAATTTGTGTCCGTCGGTTGTTTGGAGAGCCACTGTTGGAAATGAGTCAGAATCTGTTGATGCGCCTGAGTCGGATTGAATTCACTGACTCGGCGGAGAATATCCAGGCCTTGGCGCAGATCGGTGCTGCCCTGGGCATCCGGAGTTTGGATTGGATTGCGACGAGTGCTCGTCGGGATGGCCTCTTCATGACAGCCCACCGTCGACGACAAGAGTAACACGAGTCCGCAACGCACCAGTGTGCGAATGGATGACCTGAACGATTGGGTCTGCAACATGAGAGATCCGAAGTTAAGTAACTAGCTGTCGCTACATTGTGTGGCCTGACGAACGGCCAGAACTTGGCGCAGGAAACCTTCGGCTTCCTCCAGTGGCACCATATTCGGACCGTCGCTCGGTGATTCATCTGGGCGGGGATGCGTTTCGAAGAACAGGCCATCGATACCGACCGCCGCTGCCGCTCGCGCCAGCGGCAATACCATGCGGCGATTGCCACCGGTCGCTCCGTCCAAGCCGCCTGGTTGCTGTACGCTATGGGTGGCGTCATAGATCACGGGAACGCCCAGGTCACGCATTTCGACGAGTCCGCGCATGTCGTTTACCAACTGCCCGTAGCCGAAGAATGTCCCGCGTTCGCACAGCAAGATACGATCATTGCCGCATGCGCGAATCTTATTCACGACGTGTTTCATGTCGCGGGGCGCCATGAACTGGCCCTTCTTGACGTTAATTGCCCGCTTAGTCTCGGCGGCCGCCTGAAGCAGATCGGTCTGCCGCGCGAGAAAGGCCGGGATTTGCAGCAACTCGCAGACGTTGGCGACCGCGGCGGCTTGAACACTTTCGTGAATGTCCGTTGTCACTGGAATCTGGAACTCGTCACGCACAGCTCGCAACATTTCGAGTCCCATATCCAGACCGGGACCGCGGAACGATTGAACACTCGTCCGGTTTGCCTTGTCAAAGCTGGCCTTGAATACGAGCTGAATCGGTAGCCGCTGACTGATGTCAATTAAATGCGCGGCGATTTGCCGTGTCAAACTGGCTGACTCGAGCACACACGGTCCCGCGACTACTAACAGCGGGCAGCCGGTACCCACTTGATACGAACCGATTTGAACCGGACCCACCTTCACGAATTTGGTGTCCTTGTAAGGTTGACACTTATACGGCGTGATGCCGTTGGCTGTTACCAACGATCACGAATTGAAGCACCGTCGATCTGGAGTGTATCACGCCGCGGCGGCCCTTCACAACTCAGGGCGCCAACGCTCCGGCACGACCATTGTCAGACGCGCCGCCTGTGTTTCGATTTCAATTGGCAACACTCCACCGGGGTCGCCATCG
>JAGQPK010000314.1 GCA_020426755.1 Planctomycetales bacterium | reverse complement strand
AACCGCGGGATGTAGGCGTTGATCTTGGCCGTCTCGAATTCCTGTTGTTCGACGTTGGCGATATAGCCGTGATAGACGTCGCCCATGTTGACCCGTTTTGTCCCGGCGGGGATGTACGCCCCGCGCGTGTCCGTGGCGATTTGGCGAAGTATCTGGCCGTTCATTTTCGACCAGACCTGCTGGCCTTCGTACTCGAGAAACTCGCCACGCTTCGATTCGCTTTCCGGGATGCGGGCTCCGTGGTCCATATCGCCCAGGCCCACCGTAAAGATCCTAATGCCCTGGTCCGCGTAGAGCTGTTTCGCCCTTTCGACCGGCTGGCTCTGCTGATCTTCGCCGTCGGTAAAGACCACGATGGCTCGGTGCTCGTTGGTTTTGCTGATGAAGCCGTTCGCAGCCGCGGTGAGGGCTTCACCCAGACGCGATCCGCCCAGCCGCACCGAATGTGGGCCGACGGAATCGAGCATCTGCTTGAAGTCTTCGTAGTGGCTGGTCAGCGGAACGACTTGTCGCGTGTCGCCGGCGAATACGACCAACCCCACGCGGTCGCCCGCCATCTCGTCGAGCATGTCCTTGATCTGCTGTTTGGCACGTGTCAGCCGGTTTGGCGCAGCATCTTCCGCCAGCATGCTGCGCGAGACGTCCAGCACGAACATGACTTCGATGCCTTTTTGAGGCACTTCGCGCCACGTCTTGCCCCAACGGATATCGAGCAAGCTCGCAAACAAGAGCGTCAAGCAAGCAGCCACAAGTCCCGCCGACAGCCAGTGTCGCCAACAAGCGGCCGTGTGACCCGTTCGCGCTGCGGCGGTCGAGAACTGGCCCGCCGCCCGACGACGGGCCACGACGGCATAAGCAGTTGCCAGCACGCCGGCCGCGATCACGACCAGCAGCCAGACGTTGTGTGGATTGCCAATCTGAATGTCGGACATCAGTTCAACTCCCTCAGCCATGTCTCTTGAAGCAGCCAGCGTGCCGCCAGCAGTGCGAAAGCGATCAGCAGCACCGGCGGGATCGTCAAGCCCGCCGCCTTGTACGGCTGCACGGCCAGTTCGCGATAATCGACGAAGTGCTGGGCCTCCACCTTCGTCTTTTCCATCGCATCAATCTCTTCGTAAATCTGCTCCAGCGAATCGGTGTCGGTCGCGCGGAAGTATTTTCCCCCAGTGATCTCGGCAACTTTGGTCAAGGTCGCTTCATCAATGTTGACCGGCATCATGCGGATGACCTGACGGCCACTGAACGGATCGGTGACGGGAATTGGGGCTTCGCCTTTCGTGCCGACGCCGATCGTGTAAACCTTGATGCCCATCGTCTGCGCCAATTCGGCAGCCTGGATCGGGTCGAGCGAACCGGCGTTGTTTTCGCCGTCAGTCAATAGAATGATGACCTTGCTTTTGACCTTGTCCTTTTGCCGTTGGTCGAGTGCATTCAGCTTTTCAACCGCCAGCGAAACCGCGTCGCCGATCGCGGTGCCATCCTCGCTGCGAGCGGTAACGATCTGAGTATTGTTCAATTGTGAAACCAGAAAGGCGTGATCGAGCGTAGGTGGAGTCTGGCCATCGGCGTATCCGGCGAAGGTAATCAGCCCGACCAGGTCGTTGAAGCGGCCGTCCAACTTGTCGCCGCCACTCACGAATTTTCCGGCCACGTTCTTGATCGCAGTGAGCCGGTCAACGTGCTCGCCGTCAACTTGAAAATCCATCGCCTGCATACTGCCGCTACGATCCACGACCATTTCGATTGCAATGCCTTCGCTTTCGACAACCGTTTGCTGGCGTCCTTCACGCGGTCGGGCGATCGCCACGATCAGGCAGGTGACCGCAGCCAGCGTTAAAGCCGGAGGGAGCCACATCAATCGTTGCCGGAAAGTCGGTGTCATCTGTATGGCTAACCCAACTGAGCTGAAGCGGATGCCAGGCATACCGCGTTTGGCAAACAGCCGCCAACTCAGCAACGGCACGAGTAACAGCAACAGCAGGTACCAGGGCGAGTAAAACATCAGTTGGCCTCCACGTTCGATCCTGGTGACATGATCTCGGCGGCCGTTGCGTCAATCAGTTCGCGAGCTCGTTCGATGTCGGCATTGAGTTCTGCGAGCGTCATGTGCAGTCCAGCAAACTTCGCCAGATCAGTCGCTTCAAACAGTTCCTGGAAACGCTGCCGGTGATTTGGCGATAGCAACGCACGGTGCTTGATCGTGTTGAACAATTCACTAGTGGTTTGCGTTGGTGCGGCAATCTCGAACTGCATTTGCAGGTAGTCGCGAAGGATCGACGACAAGTGGCTCGTGGCCGCCTCGGCATCACTGGCGCGGACCAACGACGCTTTCAAAGCGTCGAGTTGCTGATTCGCCCAGTCGGCAGGTGTCAGCCAATGCTTACGGCGTGTGACCAGCGCCAGCGCGACAGTGGCCAGAGTCAGGCCGCCAAGCGTACCGCCAACCCACCACATCCAGGCCGTAGATCGCTCCGCCTGAAGAACAACTGGCAAGTCGACAACCGAGTGGATGTCACGGAACTTGGACGGATCGGCGCGGCCTTCCAGCACGCTGGCGACGTGAATGGGGATCGGTTCCGAGCGTACGATTTGGGCAGTACTGCCGGTTCGTGTTTGGATGTCCATCACAGGGACTTCCCACTTACCGGTGACGATGCTTTCCAGCGTGAGCCGCCGCGTCCAGCTGCGCCGCCCGTCGGCAACAGGTACGTCGGCGATGTCGTGATGGTCCACAACGTCGAATTCACCGAGCTTTGCAGCGACAGGCGGCAACGAGACCTGCGTCCCCTTGGGGGCAACAACGGTCAACTCGACAGCAAACGGCTCGGCAACCTGCACGTTGGATTTGGAAGCGGAAATGTCGACGCGTGTTTTCGTACCGGCGCTGGTATTTTGTGCTGAAACGCTGGACGTCGACAGAAGCACCGCGACCAAACAAGCCACACCGGCTTGCACACGGAATACTGAACACAAAGAAAAGGATGATCTCGCACTCATCGTCGTAACTCTCGTTTGTGAAAGTATCGCCGCAGCGGTTCGACAACATCTTGTCCCGTGGTGATGTAGATGGGATCGAGCCGCAGACGCTTGAACAGGTTGTCCCGTGCTTCGGTTTGCGCGCGGTACAGCTGCCGGTACACTTCGCGATGGCGGCGACTGGACGTGTCGAGCGAAATCACCTCGCCCGACTCGGCATCCTGGAGGCGAACGAGCCCCACGTTGGGCATTTCCGTTTCGCGCGGGTCGCTGACCACGACGGGAATGATGTCGTGCTTCTTGCGAGCGACCCGCAGCACCGGTTCGAAGTCCTTGTCCAGAAAATCACTGATCAGAAACACCACGGTGCGGCGCTTCATCGTGCGGTTCAAATGCTCGACGGCCTTGCGAATGCTGGTGCCGCTGCCGATCGGCTGGCAGGACAACAGGTCGCGAATCAGCCGTAGCACATGCAACGATCCTTTCCGTGGTCGGATGCTCTTTTCCACGTGGTCGGTAAACATCGTCAGGCCGACCTTGTCGTTGTTGCGGATCGCGGACATGGCCAGTGTCGCGCCGAGTTCCGTAACCAGTTCGCGCTTGGTTTGTTCGCTCGACCCGAAGTGCTGCGAACCGCTTATGTCAACCAATAACATGACGGCAAGTTCGCGCTCTTCGCGAAACAGTTTCACGAACGGCCGGTCGCTGCGGGCCGTCACGTTCCAGTCGATTGCCCGCACGTCGTCGCCAATCTGATACGGCCGAACTTCCTCGAACTCGATGCCACGGCCTTTGAACGCCGAGTGCCAGTTGCCGGCCAGCAGTTCGTCGACCTTATGTGAGGTGCGAATCTGAATGCGGCGGATCTTGCGAATGATTTCTTTGGGGATCATGGTGGTACAGTTTTCAGTTGGCAGTTTTCAGTTTTCAGTAAAGGGGGAAGGTGATGGCGTTTCGGTCGTTTGAGGATTTGGATGTTTGGAAACGGAGTTGTGCGTTGGCGGTCAGGATTTATGAGTTATTAAAGGAATCGCGGGACTTTGGTCTCAGGGATCAGATGCAGCGGGCGGCAGTTTCGATTGCCTCCAATATCGCGGAAGGCTCGGAACGCTCTCCCAAGGACTTCAAGCGGTTTCTCCATATTGCTCGCGGCTCTGCAGCGGAACTCAGAACGCAGACATACATCGCAGCCAAGGTCGGTATGATCTCGCTGGAAGACATGAACGCCCTCACTCGCGAACTCAAGGAAATCTCTGCCATGCTCACCGGCCTCGCTTCTTCACTGAAAACTGAAAACTGAACACCGAAAACTCCGCTACGGCACTTGAATGTGGTTCAGAATCTCCGTCACAATCGACTCACTGTTGCGGTCTTCGGCTTCCGCTTCGTATGTGACCATCACGCGGTGGCGGAGTACGTCGAGAGCGATCTCCTTGACGTCCTGCGGAGTCACATAGCCGCGTCCAGCCAGAAACGCGTGGGCTTTGGCGGCCAGCGTCAGGTAGATCGTGGCCCGCGGCGAACCGCCGTATTGGATCAGGTCGCTCAACTGCAGCCCGTACGCTTCCGGCGTCCGCGTGGCCATCACGATGTCGACGATGTAGTGCTCGACCTTGGGAGCGACGTAGATCTCGTCCACCAGTTCGCGAGCGGCCATGATTTCCTGCGGGCACGTAACGGGCTGGACGTCGAATGTCGGCCGCGTCTTGCTCATGCGGCGGAGAATCTCCAGTTCCTCGTTTCGGCTGGGATAACCGACGACGGCCTTGAGCATGAACCGATCGGTTTGAGCTTCCGGTAACTGATAGGTGCCTTCCTGCTCGACCGGGTTCTGCGTGGCCATGACCAGGAACGGCTCGTCCAGCGGAAACGTTTCGCTGCCGATCGTCACTTGGCGCTCCTGCATCGCCTCCAAAAGCGCGCTTTGCACCTTGGCCGGTGCGCGGTTGATTTCGTCGGCGAGGATCAGATTCGAAAAGATCGGGCCTTTTTGTACGACGAACGTTTGATCCTGCGGCCGATAGACCAGCGTCCCGATCAAGTCGGCTGGCAGCAGGTCGGGCGTAAACTGCAACCGCTGGAAGCCAGTATGGATCGCCTTGGCGAGATTGGCGACGGCCGTGGTCTTGGCCAATCCCGGCACGCCTTCGATCAGCAGGTGTCCGTTTGCGAGCAATCCGATCAGCATCCGCTGAACAAGCTTGTCCTGTCCGACGAGTACTCGATCAACCTGTTTCACGATCCGACGAAACGGTTCGCTGCGGAGCTTGATCTCTTCGGTGAGCTGGTTGATCTGATCGCGTGTCACGGCGGCGGCAGTCATGGTCGTTCTTCCGATTCATTTGAGGTGCGAGAGTGGTTGGACGATTCACGTCCTGCGGACGCGAAACGAGCTACGCAATACCCGCGCCAGAGCAGTTAACCCTTGAAAATTCGCAAAAGAAACGTGCTGCTGATGCCGAAGACGGGGCAGGATTCACGCGCGGGACGAAATGCCCCAGATGCCAACGGGCAGAAATCCGCGGGAGCTAAGGTTGGGCATGCAGAGTCCACTCGGCCGGATCGAGCCGATAATAGCCTTGCAGCAAGTCATAGAGTTCCCGATGATGCCGTTGCAGCAGCACGGGCTGCTCAAAGAAGGCTTCCGTCAGTACCGCGAAGAACTCGGCTTCATTCGTTGCCCCATAACAATCGATGAACCCGGGGCGGCCGTACCGGCAATCCTCGACGAGCCGCTTGAATTCTGGTTCCATGACTCGTGCCCAGCGCCTGAGCTGCGCGTTGTCTTCCAGTCGAGGAGTTCCGTCAACCAGGCGTCCATTGAGCATGTCAAGCTGGTGAGCAAATTCGTGCAGCACGAGATTGTGGCCGGGCGTTTCCATGCGCCCGCCGGCCAAGGCGTCCGACCATGAGAGGATAACCGGCCCGCGATACCAGGCCTCACCCAACCGAGGCTGACGGCCGTCGATGACAATGCCGGCTCGGCCGACTTGGACGTTCGGTGCGATGTAACCGTGCGGGTATACCAGAATTGAAAACACGTGGTCGAAGAAAATGTCGGATGACATTCCCACGACCAGCAGGCACGCTTGAGCTGCGATAGTCACTCGAATTTCGTCCGTGAGAATCAGGCCACCGCAACCTTCCCAGTTCTTCTGGGCGACGAACACGGAGATAAGCCGTCTGAGCCGCGCACGCTGCTCGGCCGTCAACTGACGTTCGTGAATAACGTTATCGTGAAGGATTGCATTCCATGATTCTGGGAACGGTGCCGCCTGCAATCGTTCGCGCCGCCTTCTTTTCAACCAGCCAAAGATCATGTTGCTGACCTGT
>JAGQPK010000313.1 GCA_020426755.1 Planctomycetales bacterium | reverse complement strand
GGGAGACCCGCCAGTCCGGTTCGGTGGGGGGAGGGCCGCAAGCCAATGCGGCCTTCCTACCTCAATCCGTCATGCTGTCGCTATGCGACGCAAAAATGCGGCCGACGTGCTATCATAAAGCGCCTTCGGTTTCGTTTTCATCATCGCAACATATCCGCGCAATCCGTGGCCCACATGAGGTCAGCGGCGAGCCACGCTGCCGTCTGGCAAGAACAAATGCAATCGGTCGCTGTTAATCGACAAATGGATCCGCTCACCGCTTTTTAATTGTGCCGACCCCGCAACTCGACAAGCAATCAACTCCGGTTGGCCCGTGACGCGAACGTAGGCAATCGATTCGTGTCCGCAGAACTCAACGTGTTGTACTTCGCCTGGCAGCGAGTTTGCTGCCGCTCCGATCGTCACGTCTTCCGGGCGAATGCCAACTTCCACGTGCGCCCTATCCGAGTCGTACGCATTGGGAAGTCGAATCGTCACGCCGGAAATCTCCAGATCATAGCCCGCTTGTTTGCCAACCAAGAGATTCATTCTCGGTGAACCGATGAATCGCGCAACGAAACGAGTCGCTGGTGCTTGAAAGACTTCTTGGGGCGGACCGATCTGCGCTAGTTCTCCTGCGGACAGCACCGCGATGCGATCGCCGAGTGCCAACGCTTCGCTCTGATCATGCGTGACATAGATCACGGTCGTGTCGGTGGTTGCCGGCAGAGATCTGATAAGTTGGCGCAGCTCTACCTGACGGACAGCATCGAGTTGTGCCAAGGGCTCGTCCAGTAGCAGCGTGGTCACGTCGTCGACCAACGCGCGGCCAATCGCGATCCGCTGTTGCTCGCCACCGGAGAGTTCCTGCGGCCAACGACTCAGCAGTTCAGTAAGGTCCAGCAACTCGATGACGCGGTCGACTTTCGCTTGCTGAACTGCGCGAGACTGCCGGCGCATTCGCAGGCTGAACAGGAGGTTGTCGAGCACACTCAGATGCTCGAGCAGATTCTGCCGCTGAAACACCATGCCGATGCGGCGCGCGTGAGGCTCGCGGTTCGCGACATCCTCACCAGCAAACAGAATTCGGCCCGATGTCGGCTGTTCGAGTCCGGCAATCAGTCGCAGTAATGTCGTTTTGCCGCTGCCGGATGGACCGACAACGGTTAGCAGTTCCTTTTTGCCAACCCGTAAACTGAGCCGACGAAGGGCGATGTTCCCCGACGGGAACTGCTTGGTGACGTCTTGGAGTTCGATCACTTTTCGGCAGCTTTATCCGTTTCCTGTGCCGCTGCATTTTGCTCACGCAGCGTTTTTAGTTCGTCGCTCAGCTTCTTCTGCTCATCACGCAACGTCTGCAGCTCACGACGAAGTTCAACAACCTCTTGCGGCGCCAACGGGCGTGTTTCGTTGATCCGCCGAATCGCATCGTCGACAGCTCGTTCGAGCCCATTGTCTTGAGTTGAACTGCGCACGCTTCGCAACAAGGGCAGGGCGGCCGGGTCGCCCAGCGTTCCCAGCGCTCGAGCGGCGGCGTTTTGCACTGGTGGACGGGGATCCTGCAAGTATTGTGCGATGACTTTTCTCTCCGCGTCCTTGGTTTTGACATCGCGTGACAACGCGGCCAAGGTCGTCAACGCCTTGCGAATGGTGCTGGTCTGAAGCGATTCCGTTTGAGATTCCACCCACTTGAGCAGCGGTTTGCGGTATGCCGGGCGATGCTGAGATTCCATCGCGTCCAAGGCAGCTTCGGCCAGTACATTACGAAACGACGGGCGACTCAGATATTCCTGCAACAGTGTCTTGGACGCGCCGCCCTGCAGCTTGCCCAGCGATCGTAGCGCGGTCGCCTGAATCTCAGGATTCTGCTCGCTCGACAAGATCTCCGCGACTTGGTCAATTGAATTCGTGCGGTAGTGGCCGACGAGATCACTGACAACTTGTTCGCGCACACGCGCGTCCTCCTGCTGACGAGCAGCGGCCAGCGCCGCGAGTGACTCGGGCGTGTCCATCTTGCGGAGGGCCTTCGAAGCTTCAATTCGCACGCCATAAAAAGCATCCTCACGCAGCACGCGTTGCAGGCGTTCGATGTTTTCGGCCGTCGACTGTTTGGCTAAATCTCGCACCGCCAAGATGCGGCCAAGCATGTCGTCGTGCTGGTCGAGATCGAAACGATACATCGCTTCCGGCTTGTCGAACGCGACTTTGGCCAGCACGCTCAAATGCGGATCAAAGCGGACCGTCTGTGGCTGACTGGGCAATGCAAAGAAGTACTCGGCCTTACGCTGATTGATCTCGAAGTCCTTTTCAATGGCTTGACCATCGACGACAAACCGCACTTGGGCCGGGATTTGAAACAAGAGAATGTCGTCATTGACTTCATGAGTCTGCTCGACGGTTAGCTTGGCCAAGCCCTCTTTGGCCTGCCAATCGTATTTGATTTTCAACTCCGGCGCGCCGCCGTGATAGACCCATTGGTCGAAGAAGCGGTCGAACGACTTGCCACTGTGTTTCTCGATGATCTGTCGCAAATCATCGCTGACGACATTCCCCAACGCGTGTTGCATCAAGTAATCGCGAATGCAGGCGCGATACGCGTCGGCACCCAGTTGCGATCGCAACATGTGCAGCACCCAACTGCCTTTGGGATACGACCGGTAATCGAATTGTTCTTGCGGATTCTTGTAGTCGCGGTAGACGATGCCCCGTTTGTCGCGACTGTTAGGCAGAATGCGGTTCTCGGCATCCTGAAATAGTCCGTACAGCATCGCATCGGGACCATCGCGGTGACCTGTGTAGAGATGGGTGTAATACGTGGCGAACCCTTCGTTCAGCCAGAGGTGTCCCCAATCCTTACACGTGACGTAATCGCCGAACCATTGGTGAGCCATTTCGTGTGCGTCCAACGGAAACGACGGATTGACGTTCTCGCTGGCACGGCTGCGGATCGTGCGTTCCGTCAGCACGGTGAGGGTTGTATTCTCCATGCCGCCGGCGATGAAATCGTGTACAGCGGCCTGATCGTATTTGGGCCACGGAAACGGCACGCCAATCTCGCTTTCAAAAAACGCCATGATGCGCTGCGTATCGCTGAAGGCCGTTTCCGCGTGCTCGGCAAGCGAAGGCGGTGCGTAAAAGCCGAGCGGCGTGTCACCGTGTTGGCCGGTAAGCTGATGGAAGTTGCCCGCGACCAAGCAGATCAAGTAATTGACGTGCGGCTTCTCCTGAATCCAATGCACGCGTTTCATGTCGCCGTCCTCAGCCGTTTCGCCGATCTTGCGACCGTTGGAGAGCACCGTCATGGCGGCGGGTACGTGGCAGATCACTTCGGTCGTGGACCGCTCGTTGGGATAGTCGAAGCAGGGGAACCAGAAGCGAGCTTCGTGCGATTCGCCTTGAGTCCAAACTTGAATGTCTTCGGCCGGATATCCCATCGCTGGCGTGCGGAAGTAGAGTCCTCGTGTCGGATGCGCCGCATGCTGGATCTCGACGTAGGCCTTCTCGCCGACGGGCACCGGTCGCTCGAAACGGAGCGTGACATGCTGGTCGTCGTTGACGACTTCCTGAATGCCGTAGTCGGAAGTGACCGTTCCGATCGTGAGCTTGATCGCGTCGAGTTTCAGCTCGGTAAGTGGCTCGGCGATCGGCTGAAACTCGATCCGCGTCGTGCCGGCAACGCTGCGATCCGTGAAGTTCGGCGTGACATCCAGGCGGATGTGAAGAATGTCGGCGGCCCGGTCCGGCGCGTAACGCCGCTGGTCGCCTTCCAGTTCGATACCAAAGTCACGTTGTTGGTCGTAGGCGCGACACTGAATCGCTGCCTCGACCGCGCACAAGCGGCTGGCGTGGGCCGCCAGCATCAAACAACCGAACAACCCGACGCACAACCGATGGTAGCGAAACATGATGCCTTACCAGTAATACCAGAGACCGTATTTGACGACGATGATGCCCAACAACAGGTTCGTGATCGAGTGGGCGATGACGCAGTCCCAAATAGAACCCGTCTTCTTGTACATCCAGGTGACCATTGAGAACCAAGCGAGTGCCGCGAACGGCTCCGTCATGTGGGCGACGACACCGTAGATTGTAGGCGAGAGCCAGCCCAATTGCTTGGCCTCAGCGAGTGGTTGTTCATCCCAATCCGGATCGTCAACATATCGAATCAAGAAGCCGCGCACGAAGAACTCTTCAATTAGCGGCACGATGATCACCAGGCCCAGAAAGCGAAAGATCAGGAACTTTCGCAGAAACGACGGTTCATCCTTGAGCGCGACAAACGGATTGAACGCCTCGCGACCACTCGATAGGGACTCACCCAAGTGAATGAAGTTACGGTCGAGCTCCGTCAGGCCCACCCAGACAACAATGCCGACGACTCCTACGATGACGCTCCAGATGCTGACGCGGAAGGGCACCTTGAAGTAGCCCCACCCAACCAGCAGTACGATGGCCGTCGTGACGGCGACGTTAAACACGTAGGTGTACGGATAGGAGTTCTTGCCGAGGGGCAGCAGGCCCAGAAGGAACGTTGCGTCGGGATCGACTTCGATCGAGTCGATGTCAATTTCTTCCTGAGGCGGACGGTTCGCTTCTTCATCGTGATGTGGCTGGTCCAGTTCACCCTTGAGGAAGCTGACTCGCATCGACTCTAGATAGCTGCCGCATTGCATGCCGACCAGATAGTAGATGAACGGGAAGACGACGATCCAGAAGGCGAATTTGCCAAAGACACGAGGTTTTCTTTCCTTCGGCACCTGAGACACCGCCGCTTCCGGTGTGGCGTCGTTGGTTGAGTCGAGGTCGGACGGTGGAACTGAGTTTTCGTCGTTCATAGATTGGCTAATAGATAAGAGGGACGAGCGGGTGACCGTTGCCAGTCACGTCTGTGAACTAAATGATTTTACGAATTGTAGCCCGGTTACTTGCTGGTTGGGGCGAGGGAGAAGCGTAACAACTGCCCGGTAGCATCGCCGGCTGCCGCGTCTGCAGGCCCCCAACTCGAAACGTAAAGAGCGGCTTCTTCCTGACTACCGACAGTGAATGCGACCGGGCGTGCACATTCGCCCAAGCGGACGGTATGGGCGACAAGGCGACCTTTCTCGAGCGCTGCATCGATCCGGTAGATTCCACCCGTCTGCTCTGGCGTACCGAAGTCGAGTGCCAACAGTGTGGCACCCCCAAAGTTTGCCGCTCCACCTGGTACCAGTTGCAGCGCCGTCAATTGTGGAACATCCAACGTCAGTTCCAGCAAAACATCACCGTCCGTGCCACGCAGGAATCGTAAGGCACCGGTCGGCGCCGCCGGCGTACCGCTTGAGCGGGCGTAGCCAACGACGCGCTCACCGCGCTCGCCGCTTGTCAGGGCAACTGGCTGCAGTTCCGTGACGTTCTCGAAGTTTGGCAGCGAGTGCCGTGTCGGCCGGCGGTAACTGCGCGCGTGATTTAGGCGTTCCGGTTGCGTAATCGCAATACTAAGTAGCGTGGAGTTTTGTTCGGGCCACTGGGTGGTCAGACCGAGAATGCCGCTCTCCAGCGAGGCCATGATCGACGGCACCCCGAGCCAGAACTTTGCGCCCTCGGTGATCCGCACATCCGGGGTCAGCTTGATCGCTCGCTCCCAGGCAACGGCAGGCTCATCGCCCGAAGGTACCGCGACCACATAGATGCCGGCAACATTCGGTCGCTCACTGGCGAGTCCCACGAGTAAATCCGAGGGCGTGATGAATGACAAGGCCATGGCACTGAGCTGACGCGTCGGCGATTGTGGATCAGGGCTGATCGGGATACCCACGACCACTTCCTGAAGCTCGCCGTCCACAACGCGGACAATCCGCCCGCGACCGCTCTCGGCAACGTGAACCGTGTTCGTGCTTAACTGCACGGCAACGCCCCACGGCGTCGCCAGTTTGCCCGCGACCACGGTCGACTTAAGTTCTTCACCGCGTAGTGGAGCAACCGTCCACAAACAGCAGCACGCGGCAGCGATGATATGTCGAGCAAGAACTAGGACGATCTGTTTGCCAAAGTTCATGTTCGACCAATCCCTGTCTGTTGCGCTGTTTCTGCGGGAGCGAGCCGTTCCCGCTGGTCAGTTAACGCTGGAAGTAGGACGCGAGTCAACTGTCGCACGCGACAACAGCGGTGGTCTAGTTCACGTGCGGTCAGGCGATACCGTGGGCCTGCTCATAGGCCAGGATTTTGTCGACGTGTTGCAGTGTAGTGGCGATGTCGTCCTGACCTTTCAGCATGCGGTCACGGCGGGCGGGATCAACAGTAAACGCTTCGGACAAGCCTTGGTTGTCCGTGACTTGCAGTGACTCCAGGTTCACGGTGACCTGATAG
>JAGQPK010000312.1 GCA_020426755.1 Planctomycetales bacterium | reverse complement strand
CGGCGACTTCGCACGCGAGCCTGTTGCGATTCGGCAGTCAGCACAACCGGGTTGCCTTCGGCGAGGATGCGGTACAGTTCCAGTTTGTTGGTTTTGGGAGTGCTGCTTGAAGTACGTTCCGCTCCAACACTGTTGGCGGCGTTTTCGTCCTTATCGGCTGCATGAAAGGACAGTGCGAGTCGTTCGCAGGTGAGTTGATCTCGGCCGCCATCGGGCAGACCACGAACAAGTTGCACGTGATCTTCGCACGTCAACTGATTCTCGATAAAGTCGACACGCAGTGGTCCACGGCAGGTAACGTCAACGGGCGTCGCCACGCGTTGTCCGTTACCGTCCTTGATGTCCGATTGTTCGACCAGCAAATGCAATTGTTCTAGTCGAACTAACTCGATCGAACGCATGCCTGCCCAGCCGGTGGCGTTGTCCGGATCGGTGGGAAGACCTTTGCCCATCAGCTTGATCATCAAGTCCTGGCCGCGCGCACGATGGTTTTCAAACTGCAGGTCAACGTCTTGCGGTGTCCAGACGCGTTGAGCGTTGATTTGGACGTTCGATGTTACCGCGTGCAAACGGCCGCGACCGTCGGCAGCACCTCGTCGCCGAATGGTGATTGGGCCCAGCAAGCGACCCGCGACAGGTTGGCCAAGTTGAACGCTCTTGTTGAGATCGACCGGGCGATTCAATTGCAGGATCGCGCCGTCTGGGGCCTGCATCACCAACGCATCCGCGGCACTTTGTTTCTCATCCAGCATCACGACGGTGCATGGCGAGAGCCGAATCGTGCCATCGTCTTGCTGCTGGTGTTCGCGACAAAGGAGAATCGTGTTGCGATGGCGCAGCATCTTGGGCGAGCTGAGTTCCCAAGCATCATCGGCGAACAGTGCGGACAGTTCTGCTGCATAGCGGTCGACAGCTCGGGGTTCCGATTGCGTCGGCAATTCGGCGGTCTGCACACGCCGCGGCGGCGGTGGCTCAATCCACGGCGCAATCCAGGCAGCATAGACGGCATAGGTGACCGTTACGATCACCAAGCTGATCAGCGCCCGTTTTACTTCCGTTTGTTGCATCGTGGACTACGCTTGGTATTTTTGGATCAAGTCATTCCAACGCTGTTTGGCTTTAAGAATAAATTCGATGGCTTCCCGAACGGCGCCTGATCCGCCGGAGAGTTTCGTTGTGTAGTGAGCGGCTGCACGTACTTCCGCGGCGGCGTCCGCGACGGCGACGCCCAGACCCACGGTTTGAATCGCGGCCAAGTCGGTCAAGTCATCGCCGATGTAGCAAACTTGCGCCGGTTCCAACTGCAGCTGCTGCATGATTTCGCGAATCGTGGGCAGTTTGCGTTCGAAGCCTTGGCGAATGATGTCGATTCCCAACTCGGCAGCGCGAACCTTCACGATGTGCGAGTTGCGGGCGGTAACCACTCCAAATCGGTAACCGGCCCGTTGCCAGAGTTTAATTCCCATTCCGTCGCGAATATGGAATCGTTTGATTTCGATTCCTTGGTTGTCGAAGATGACTCCGCCGTCGGTGAGTACCCCATCGACGTCGGATAGAATCAGTTCAATTGATTGGCAGCGGACTTCAGGCTTCATCTACGGAATTCTCACGTGAGCGGTTCGGCAGCGGCAAGATTCTTGGTGCGGCGTCGTCACGCTTGCCGTGCGACTCGACCCATTCCGGATGATTCGGCAAGGAAGCGACGACGTCCGTAATGTCGATGATACCGAGCGGTTCGCTTCGTGTGTTGATGACAGGCAATTCGCTGATCTTGCGTTGTGAGAGCAACTCCAGCGCGGCAGGCAGCAACGTGCCTTCCGGTACGGATGCCGGCGATCGAGTCATCACTTCGCGGATGGGGGCGTCGAGCATGAAATCTTGTTGGCGCTCCAGCATTCGCGCCAGATCGCTGTCAGTGAAGATGCCCGTCAACCGACCAGCGGCGTCCGTCAACACGATGGCACCCGTGCGGCGACCCGGTCGACCGAGGGCAACGAGCGTGTCGCGGACCGTGTGTTCATCGCTGGCGATGCGGCATTGTTCCCGGGGCCGCATCACTTCCTCGACTCGCGACAGTTGTCGTCCCAATGCTCCGCCTGGATGGAAGCGAGCGAAGTCGACCGACGTGAACCCGCGTTGTTCACTGATCGCCATCGCCAAGGCATCGCCCAGTGCCAGCATCACCGTGGTGCTGGTCGTCGGTGCCAACCGTAGCGGGCCGGCCTCGCGTAGGTTGCCAATCCACAGCGTGATGTCGGCCCGGTGTGACAACTGGCTGTCACGGTTGCCTGTGATGGCGATGATCGGAGTTCGCAGCGAAGCCACGGCCGGCAACAGACGAATCACCTCTTCGGTCTGTCCGCTATGAGAGAGCAAGAGCAAGCAATCGTCGGCGTGAATTCGTCCGAGATCACCGTGCACGGCTTCCGCCGGATGCAGGAAGTGACTGCGAGTGCCGGTGGATGCGAGCGTCGCAGCGATCTTCTGCCCGATCAGTCCCGCCTTGCCCATGCCGCTGACGATCACACTGCCGCGACACGCCAACAAACATTCGACGGCACGCGAAAACGATTCATCCAGCTCGTGAGCCAAACGCAACAAAGCGCCACTTTGCTGCCGCAGAATCGAACGGCCCAAGTCGAGGCCGTTGTCAGCTCGCGAACTCTTCGCAGCCTGACTGCTCATGGAAGTCATCCCTGACCACGCGGATCTGTTGTAATGCCCTGACACGCCGACCTTGAACCCGGTCGGCGAGGCGGCGGATTGTAGACGGACCGCCGATTTGGGGCAACGACAGATTGGACGAATAGGGCAGATCCGACCGATCGGACTGATCTAATAAACTAAGCTGCGCGCCGCACGCCTACGTCCTCTCGACTGATCTCCTCGGCAATCGCAAAAGGTCGACGTTTCTCCCGTTGATAGAAGATCCGCGCCGACACTTCGCCCAACAGGCCCATGCTCACCAGTTGCAGGCCGGTCAGCCAGCAGACGATCGTCAACAGCAGCAGCGGGTTCCCTGTCATGTCAATGTTGCGTTGCCACTTCATCCACAGCGTTGCCGCGCCGGACAGTGCTCCGACACCAACGCAGGCTGCCGCCAAACGTCCAAAGAGACGCATCGGATTGGCGAAGTAATCCAGCATGTACTTGACGGTAAAGAGGTCCAGGATGACCTGCAACGTACGCGTGATGCCGTACTTGGTTTGGCCGAATTGTCGCGCGCGGTGATGCGTGACGACTTCCGCGCAACGCGCGCCTCGCTGGGCAGCCAGAATGGGAATGAAGCGGTGCATCTGGCCGTATAGTTCCAACTCGTCGGCAATCTCGCGGCGAATTGCCTTGAGCGTGCAGCCCAGGTCGTGAATCGGGAAATCGGTCGACCAGGAAATCAAACGATTGGCAATCTTGGAAGGCAGCTTGCGATTGAGCCATGCATCTTGCCGATGGCGGCGCCAACCGTGTACCAGATCGTAACCTTCATCCAGCTTGGCAACCATCATCGGAATGTCGCGCGGATCGTTCTGCAAATCGCCGTCGATCGTTACGATCACGTCGCCACGTGCGTTTTCCAAGCCGGCCTGCATCGCTGCAGTCTGACCATAGTTGCGACGGAATCGCAACACACGCACGTGTGAATCCGACTCCGCGATCTCTGTCAGACGTTGTACGCTTGCATCTCGCGAGCCATCGTCGACGAACAACAGTTCGTAGCTCATCCCCGTGGGGGACAGCGCGTCCGTAAGTTCGCGATGCAGCAGCGGAATGTTCTCCAGCTCATTGTAGATCGGTACGACGATCGATAACTTCATGCGTCAGCCTTTCCCGTCCAGCTCAGGAGAATTTCCAATAGTAACAAGTGGCCACGGTCAACCACGTGGCGTGCACTTCGAACTCCGCGGTCGGTTGCCAACGAGCTCAGTGCGAACAGGTAGTCCTCTAGCAAACAGGCCAGCGGAAGCTCCGTATCACGCAGCAGGATCGCAAAGCTGCGTACGTCGTCCGCCAAGTCTTCGCGACCTAGCAGGAGATACGCTTCCAATAGATCGCGACAAGCCGGCCTCAGTTGTTGAGTGATCGCATCATCGACTTCGGCGAGCGTGCGCGGCGGCGGGGCTTGCCACCTCTCCTGCCAAGTCTTTACGAGCGTTTGCTCGTCGTGCAATAAGTTTTGGATCGACTGCTGATCTTGACGGCCGCGCTGCGCCCACCAACCCTGTAGGCGGTCACGCTCAAGTGCCGTACTCGCTGTCGCTTCGGCACGCCGCAAATGACAGATCAACTCGGCCGAAGTGGTGCGCGGTATCGAAAGATAAGCGGCGGCGCCGGCCGCAAGATACTTGGCGGCATGCTGGCGAGTGTCACGATCCGAAAGCACGATTACCGCTTGATGTTGATTCGCACCGCTACGAATCGCACCGATCAGTTCGCTCGCTACGCGATCTGAAGCATCTTCATCCACCAGACAGACGTCGTAGGGTGCGTCGCGAAGCTGTTCCAACATGGCGGCCAACGACATGACTTCCGTGATGTGAAAGTCGCTCCCGTCAGGCTCGGCGGACAAAGCGCGGCTGAGCCAATCCGGCGGACTTTCGGCGCCCGCCAAATAGAGCAGCGAAAGACGCCGCGTCTCGGCACTCGCTGCCTGTGCTGATTCAATCACCGTCCTAAGTGCCATCGCCGTCCATGACCACCGTGCGGCAGAAAAAGCCATCGGTCGCGGACCTCCCTGTCCGCTCACTAACAACCCAACGCTCTGCCTACCGTCGCAGTCGGTGCTTGTACAAAAAACAGCTCGGCAGCGTCAACGTGTTTTTTGCTGCTAGCGATCAGTTCGACGTAACTCGCTCGCGTCGGTTCGGTCCGTCGCAAGAGTTTGACTGTGATGAGAAACCACGGCTTGCGCCTTGCGGCGAACTTGCTTCCCTCGCACATAAAATTCGGAATTCAAAATCCAGCATTCATATATCCGACGGCTTACCCTGCGGCCCGAAGTGACGTACCATGCCAGCTAATCAGATTACCCGAACACAAGGCAAAAACATGGCAAATACGGTGCTCTACCTTGATTGCGCCAGCGGCATTAGTGGCGACATGCTGTTGGGAGCATTGGTCGACGCGGGGGCCGATTTGACGACGATTCAAGCCGGCATTGATTCGCTCGGATTACCCGACTGTCGGCTTGAATTGGCCGAAGTCAAACGGCATGCGTTTCGCGCAGCCAAGGTCACCGTCCATCATGCGGAGGAACATGCGCATCGGCATCTGCACCACATTACCGAGATGATCGACCGTAGTCGGTTGACGGAACGCCAACAAGATCTTGCCAAACAGATCTTCCAGCGACTGGGTGAGGCCGAAGCCAAAGTGCACGGCAGTACGCTGCGCAAGGTGCACTTCCACGAAGTTGGCGCCGCTGACTCGATCGCCGATATCGCAGGCGCCGCCATCGGACTTGATCTGCTTCAACCCAGCCGCATTGTCTGCTCACCTGTGCCCACCGGTCATGGCACCATCACGATCGCTCACGGTCGCTGCAGCATTCCGGCGCCCGCCACCGCTGAGCTTTTGAAGGGAATTCCCTTGGCGCCGGCAGTTGTGGAAGCGGAGTTGACGACGCCGACGGGTGCAGCGATCGTGGCCACTGTGGTGGATGAGTTTGGGCCGTTGCCGGCGGTGAGCATCGATCGGATCGGGTACGGGGCGGGCGACAAGGACTTTGCCGAGCAAGCCAACGTCCTACGTCTGATCGTGGGGACTGCTGCTAGCGGCGATCTCGACCGCGACCAGATTGTTGTTCTGGAAACAAATCTAGATGACGTCACCGGCGAGGTTTTGGGCTACTGCACACAGCGCTTGCTGGCGGCTGGCGCATTGGACGTCTATACGACAGCGATCTTTATGAAGAAGAACCGTCCGGCCAGCACGCTGACTGTGCTTTGCCGACCGGGCGATAGCGAATCACTGGAATCGATCATCTTCCGCGAAACTCAGACGCTGGGCGTCCGACGTTGGCGAGCGGATCGCAATATCTTGGCCCGTGCCGACGAAGAACGAGCTACGCCCTGGGGGCCAGTGAAGGGCAAGCGGACAACGTTGCCGGACGGATCCACGGCCTTTTTTCCCGAATACGAAGATTGCCGCCGACTCGCTGAGCAGCATGATATTCCATTACAATTTGTGTTGGACACTGCCAAGCAGGGATCGGCCTAGCTGACTCGCAGTTTTCCCGAAACTAAGTGAGACCCAAAAATGAAATCCCAGTTTGCCTATTCTCTGCTTTGCGCATCACTCCTGTTGATGGGCTGCAGCTCCTCAAGTGACACTGCAC
>JAGQPK010000311.1 GCA_020426755.1 Planctomycetales bacterium | reverse complement strand
AAGAGTCGTTCATAGCAAGCCGCTTGAACGCTGGTTAACTATCTGATTTCGATGGCGAGTATTGAATTCATGATCGATACGCTGAAGATCACCAACTTGCACGTCAATGTGGCAGGCAAGGAGATTCTCAAAGGGGTGAATTTGGAAATTAAGCGCGGCGAGACGCACGCGCTGATGGGACCCAACGGATCCGGCAAGAGTACGCTCGGTCTGGCAATTATGGGGCACCCCAACTACGAAGTCACTCAAGGCAGTATCGAACTGAATGGTGAGAACCTGTTGGAGATGGAAGCTGACGGCCGCGCCCGCGCCGGCATTTTCATGGCCTTCCAACGTCCGATTGCCATCCCGGGTGTGAAGCTTGCCGACTTCCTGCGTCACGCCACGACCAACGTTCGCAACCCTGACCGTAAGGAAGGCGAAGAGCTGATTCCGATGCGTGAGTTCCGCAAGGAGATTCGCGAGAAGATGGAGCAGCTTAAGATCGATCCCGAGTTCGCCCGTCGCTACGTTAACGATGGTTTCTCCGGCGGCGAAATGAAGCGTGCCGAGATCCTACAGTTGGCGATGTTGCAGCCGAAGTTCGCGGTGTTGGATGAGACAGACAGCGGGCTCGACGCTGATGCCGTGATGCTGGCCAGCCAGAGTATCGCCGAAATCGGTCGACAACGGATTGGGCTGCTCATTATCACGCACCACGACAAGTTGCTCGAACACAACCGGCCTGACTTCACGCACGTGATGCTGGGCGGCCGGATCGTCGAAACGGGTGGCGTCGAACTGGCAGCGGAGTTGCATGCCAAGGGGTACGATCGAATTCGAAAAACGTATCCCGAAGCGGATGCAGTCAATCAAGCGATGTTGGAAGAGGAAACCGCGACTGCCGGCACCTAGCCGCAGGCCGTTGGCTTGCCGATGTGGGTGCTGACGGAGATCCACACGGTGTATCCCGGCCGCTGCCAACGGACGCTGACGCGTTGCGGCGAACGACGAAGATGCTTGGTCAACGTCGGAACTAACACTCAGACCGCTGGAAGGCGGTAGTACTAGCGCGTTCTGGCCCACTCGCCGGAACCTCACCGCATTTCAAATCACAGAGAGATCTTTGTCATGGCAATCGACCTGAACGACAAATCTCAGGACCACATCGGCGAGATCAATAAGTACGATTTCCGCACCGAGACGCAGGCGGTGTTCAAGGCTCGCAAGGGGCTTGATGAAGAAATCGTGCGACAGATTTCTGAGATGAAGAACGAGCCGGATTGGATGCGTGACTTCCGTCTCAAGAGCCTGGAGATCTTCGAATCCAAGCCGATGCCCAACTGGGGCGGCTCGATCGATATCAACTTCCAGGACATCTATTACTACCTGAAGCCCACTGATGGGCAGGGGCGAACTTGGGACGATGTGCCTCAAGAGATCAAAGACACATTCGACAAGCTGGGCATTCCTGAAGCCGAGAAAAAGTTTCTAGCAGGCGTGAAGGCGCAGTTCGAAAGTGAAGTGGTCTACGGTTCGCTGCAAGAAGACTTGGCGAAGAAGGGTGTCATCTTCACCGACACCGACGGTGCGGTGCGCGACCATCCGGAATTGCTGCGTGAGTATTTCGGCAACATCATTCCCCCGACGGACAACAAGTTCGCCGCACTGAATTCTGCTGTCTGGTCCGGTGGGTCGTTCATTTACATCCCGCCCGGGGTCTCGATCGAGTTTCCTTTGCAGGCCTACTTCCGTATCAATGCGGAGAGTATGGGGCAGTTCGAGCGAACGCTGATCATCGTTGATGAAGGCGCTCAGGTGCATTACGTCGAAGGTTGTACGGCGCCGATGTATAGCACCGAGAGTTTGCACTCTGCGGTCGTCGAGATCGTGGTCAAACGCGGCGGACGATGTCGTTACACAACAATTCAGAACTGGGCGAACAACATCTACAACTTGGTGACCAAGCGAGCGATGGCCTATGGCGATGCCACCATGGAATGGATCGACGGCAATCTGGGTAGTCACCTGACGATGAAATACCCGGCTGTTTACATGATGGAGCCCGGTGCTCGCGGCGAAATCTTGTCGATTGCTTTCGCGTCCTCCGGACAGCATCAAGACGCCGGTGCCAAGCTCGTGCATTGTGCACCCAATACGACCGGACAAATCGTCTCGAAGTCGATTTCCAAGAATGGTGGGCGTAGCAGCTACCGTGGCTTAGTGAAGGTCGAGAAAGGGGCGCACAACTCCAAGTCGAGCGTTGTTTGTGACGCCTTGATCCTGGATCCGGAGAGCCGCAGCGATACGTATCCCTACATCGAGATCGCCGAACAGGACGTGTCCATCGGCCACGAGGCCAGTGTTTCGAAGATCGGGGAAGAGCAACTGTTCTATCTGATGAGTCGCGGGCTCTCGGAGGCCGAAGCGAGCACGATGATCGTCAACGGCTTCATCGAACCGCTGGTCAAGGAACTGCCCATGGAATACGCGGTGGAAATGAATCGGCTCATTCAATTGCAGATGGAAGGTTCCGTCGGCTAACGTCGCGCATCCGCTTCGCCTGCTGGGCACTCGACAACGAGTTGCTGCTTTCGGCTTCCTTTTGAATTATTGACGTGGATATGAACGAACTGACGCTCGCCACCGGTTTCACTCAGGACACTTTCGACGCTTTTCTGGCCACACGCCGCGAACCGACTTGGTTAACCGACGCGCGTCGCCAGGCTTGGCAGGCATTTCTGGATATGCCGATGCCGAGCCGTTCCGAAGAGGAGTGGACCCGGACTGATATTCGGCCGCTCAAGCTTGATCGTTACCAACTGATCAGTGACAACACGGCGTCACTGTCGCAGCCGATGCTACTGGAAGGCGTCGAAGCCGGTGGACGTACGGTGTCGGCTAACGGCACGTCGGTTCAGGCGACGCTCGAGACGAAGTGGCGCGACAAAGGTGTGATCTTCGCCGATCTCGCGGATGCAGTGAACGATCACGAAGAACTGGTGAAGCAGTATCTCTACTCACAAGTCAACGCGCCATGGCCGGATCGTTTGGCGGCCCTGCATGCCGCCTGTTGGACGAATGGCACATTCTTGTATGTGCCGCGCGGAGTCACGGTTGATCAACCACTCCACTCGCTCTGCAGTCTCTCGGAACGCGGCGCTGATCTGGGCCATACGCTGGTCATTCTCGAGGAGGGCGCTGGCGCGACCTACTTGAATGAACTCGGCAGCCCTACTGAAGATGCCAGCGGCCTGCATTGCGGTGCGACCGAAGTCGTGCTGCAAGCGGGAGCTCACATGCGTTTTGTCACGTTGCAGGATTGGGGCCGCGACGTTTGGCATTTCGCGCACCAGCGTGCCGCCGTTGCTCGAGATGCCTCCTTGCAGTGGACGGTCGGTGCCTTGGGCAGCCGACTGTCGAAGGTCAATCAGCAAGTCGAGTTAGTAGGGCAGGGTGCCGAGTGCCAGGTCAACGGCGTGATGTTCACCGAAGGACGCCAGCACCTTTCTTACCATACACTGCAACATCACCGCGCCGCTCATTGCCGCAGCGACTTCCTCTACAAGGCCGCATTGCAAGATCAGTCTCGCACGGTTTGGCGCGGGATGATCAAGGTCGATCCGGCGGCACAAAAGACCGACGGTTACCAGCGTAATGACAACTTGCTGCTCTCACATCAGTGCCGCGCTGACGCGATTCCGGGGCTCGAAATTGAAGCTGACGACGTGCGCTGCACGCACGGTGCGACAACCGGGATGGTCGATGAAGAGCTCGTCTTCTACGCTCAGTCGCGTGGTTTTACCCGTCGCGAAGCTGTCCAGTTGGTCGTGACGGGCTTCTTCCAACAGGTGTTCGATCGGATTACGATTGAGAGCGTTCGCGAGGCACTTGGACATGCCATCGCGCGTCGTGTGCGTGAAGTCGAGTAACGGACGGTCAATTCAAATATGGGCGAATTCACTCGTGTCGCAGTGGTCGGCGACCTGCCTGATCCCGGCTATGAACTGATGGAAATTGCGGACCGCATGGTGGTCCTGTTTCACATCGAGGGAAAATACTATTGCCTCGACGATGTGTGCACGCATGATGGCGGGCCGCTGAGCGACGGTTGCCTGGACGGCAAGTCGATCGTCTGCCCACGCCACGGTGCCAAGTTCGACATCTGCTCCGGCAAAGCACTGACGATGCCCGCGACGGAAGACACGTTGTCGCACGAAGTCAAAATCGAGGGCGGTGAAGTCTTTGTGCGACTTCATGACTAAAGTTGACGAGTCGCCTGTCGTTCGCCGTAACGCGTTAGCGTCGGTTTTATGAGGCGTGGACCCCAGCCAGCAGCTGGCATCGTCTGAACCCGTTTCAAACCTCCGATAATGCATTAGATTAGACGTGCATCGCCGCGATGCGACCACGCACGCTTCCATTTCACGTTGCGAGTAGCACCATGCTGTCTGAAGATTCAATTCGCGAAGAACTCAAAAAGGTCATTGATCCCGAACTCTTCGTCAACATCATCGACTTGGGCTTGGTTTACGTCGTGACGATTGCACCCGCCGCTGCGGTCGAGACGACGGCAGAAGCGTCTGGTGAGCCGCCCTCGTCGGATGAGCAGGCAGCGCCCGCTACGACGGATGGCGCGAACGACGCCGGCGAAAAGTTTGATGTCACGATCGAGATGACGATGACCAGTCCCGCTTGTCCGGCCGGTCCTCAGCTGATTGCGAATAGCAAACAGGTCGTCGAACGACTGGAGAATGTGAATCAGGTCGAAGTGCGGATCGTCATGGAACCGCCGTGGACGCCAGACCGCATGACGGACGATGCGCGCGATCAACTGGGGATCTTCTAGTCGGCGAGCGATTTTAATTGCTGCAAAATCGGGAATCGGCGCATGACGCACCTGAGGAACCCGTTATTTCGGCCTTGGGCGATCTTAATCGTCGGCTTGCTGTTTTCGATTGGTTGGGGAATTCGTGGCAACTATGGCCACGAAACGGGCGCGATGTTGCCCGGTGCTCTGGGCGCGATCGGTGTCTGTTTGTTGTCACAGCGTCCCGACTGGCATCGTCGTGTCGTCTACTTCGCCTTGTTTGGCATGTTAGGCTGGGCGTTCGGTGGTTCCATCAGTTACATGATGGTCATCGGATACACTCATTCCGGTGAAGTTACCAATCAGTATTACGGCTACTTGATGCTGTTTCTGATTGGATTCCTTTGGGCGGGCTGCGGTGGTGCCGGGACGGCGCTGCCGGCGGTTCTCGATCAACACACGCTGCGAGCTATGTTTCGGCCGCTTCTGTTTGCGATCGGCGCGTGGGGCGTGATGTACTTTGCACTTGAGCCGTTTCAGGATTGGGCGGACCTGCGACTGCTCGGCCGCGAATCGCTCGAGGGGCTCGCGCGGCACGAACGGCCGTTGTATTGGCTCGACTCGGATTGGCTCGAAGTCACGATCGTGCTGTCGGCACTGGTGCTCTGCTATCTCATACAGCAACGGGGCGAAGGACTGTCACTGCTTGCCGTGCACATGGCGCTCGGCGGTGTAATCGCTTACGCGCTGTTTTGGATTACCGGCAAGACGATCGGAAATGACACGCTGTTTGGCAAACTTGTCCAACTCCAAGGCGCTGGCGGGGGACGTTATCCGGACGAACAGTTGGCAGTGCACAATTGGCCGACGATGTTCTTGCTGCTCGGCCAACGGACCGGCGTTTTCTATGCCGGTGATGTGTTGTCACTTTGGGGTGGAGCGTTGGTCGGTGCGATCGTGTATGCGTGGCGGAGTATTCGTCTGGAGTTTCCGTTGCGTCTGATGATCTGGATGGCCCTTGGTTGGTGGATTGGGTTCCTGATGTTGCCCGTGCTGGGCAGTCTTGCTTTCGGTGATTACGGTGGGTTGCGCATGACGTCGCCACGCGGCGACAACTGGGCGGGCATCGTCGGCTGCCTGGTCGCGGGGCTGATCGTTTGTTGGCGATGCGGCTATTCGGCTGTCGTGATCGCGTCGCTCGTGTGTGGTATTGGGGGTGGCATCGGCTTCTCTGGTGCGGCGTGGCTGGAATCGACGCTCGTCAGTCAGGGCAATCCCGTGCACTGGGTCGACAACGCAATCTGGCAAGAATGGCAGCAGACCCCGTGGTCGCCGCCGGATGCCACGGCCAAGCTGCCATATCCGCCGGAATTCTACGAGGTCAAGGTGCCGCCCCGCGAGTCGCTGGATGCGAGCGACACGGCGACTCAACCGAGTGTGTCTGCCGAGGAAGACTCTGCCGCAGCCGAGAATGTCACCGGGGCCGCATCATCTGCCGTCCGTGATCCGCGTGAAATGACTCGCTGGGCTCACTGGCACCAACAGAACTG
>JAGQPK010000310.1 GCA_020426755.1 Planctomycetales bacterium | reverse complement strand
AGGGCCCTAGCGCATCGGCCATCCCAGACACTGCTGCGAAATCCGCCGGCGACTTAGCGATGACCCAGTAGGCATCGGCTGGGATGATCGATCCCGGCGCAAACGCGTAGTCAATTCCATCCACGCGCCAACCGGACAAATCCATGTCAATCGACATCAAGTTATGGATCTCAATCCATTCGAGTGACTCATTGCTGTCAGTCGGATGCAGTGTTGTGTCGCGTGGGTGGTACATGATCTCGCTGAAGACCACGGTGCTGTCGAGTACGCAACGTGACTCAAGCCGCTCCATACGGAAGCTTCTTCGAGAGTGACCGCTTGTCACGCGAGATTTGGCAAGCTTGGAAGTGCGGCGGAATTGCTGCAACACCGTGTCGCGGGCATCGATTAGTCGATCAAACACGTTATTCGACTCACATAGCAATGGAACGGAGCGGGGATTTCAGCGGCGGGCCTTTCGATGATAACGGCGCACGTCGTCGGTCGCGAGCACAAATGTGTGTTGACAATCATCACTGGAAACTCGTTGCAATGTCGTTGCTCGTCGCCTATGTTAGGCCTCCGTGACGCGGCATACACCAAGCTTGGCTTCCAGACGCTCATCGGTTCACCACCACACTCGTTCGCAAGACGAGTTGCGTGCCTTCCCTCCTTCGTCCCCGCAATGATCAGGTGATGTCATGACAACCACTGCTTTCGCGCGCTCCGCACGAGCTACCCGACGAGCACGTTGGCTCTTGCTTTCAGCTTTCTTAACTGGTGTTTCGCCTGCCTTGTCCTGGGGCGGACTGAATTTGGACGGTGGCGGACTTTTGTTAGTGCAAGAAGGTCCCGCAGCAGCGACTGCCGGCGATCCCGTGCCGGCTAATCTTGCCTTGAACGGGATGGCATTCTCGTCCAGCGAACTGGGCCCGGAACTTGGCATCGGCTTCCACCTCACGTCCAACTTAAACGACGGCGCTTACGGAAATGGCTTTAGCTGGATCGGCGGGGACATCACCGACTTCGTTGATGCGTTCGCAGGTGTCGATTTGGGCGTTTCGCCCGTCAGCAATATTCAGAGCATCGCTTTTGGACGAAGTAACGTCCTGGCCGGCGATCCTTGCGGGGTCGGCATCTGTACCGACCGGCATCTGGGTTTTTACACGCTGCAATACACACAAGTGCCGCAACCAAGTGATACGCTGGACCTCGACACCACGCAGAATGCTCTGACGGGTTGGGTGGACATCGGCACGCTCGACTACGGCGATTCGGATGGCGACGGCACGAACTACAACATGACTTGGCAGCGGCATCGTTACAATTTCGATCCCGTCAGCGCGACGGGGCTGCGTCTGATCGTTCCGGGCACCGGCTTGGGCGGCGGTACCGCAATTGATGAAATCGAGATTTACGATGTCGCCGGCGATTTTGTTCCGCCACCACCGCCTCCACCACCACCCGAGCCAATTATCTTGAATGCGGCGGCCGGATTTAGCCTTGCCTGGGACGGCAACAATGGTGACTACTTTGACTCTGAGGCACCGCCCGACGGAGCCGTCGTACCCGACAATCTCGCCTTGGCCAGCAATGGCGGTCAGGCGTTTACGAGCAGCGATCTGGGGCCGCAGTTGGGAATTGACTTCCACCAAGTGGATAACATCAACGATGGCTTCTACGGCAATAGCAATAGCTGGATCGGCGGGGATGATAATCCGTTTAGCCCTGTCCAGTTCGCTGGCGTGCGACTGGCCGAACCGACTTCGATCGGTAGCATCGCCTGGAGTCGCGACAATGGTAATGACGTCAACGATGCGTGTGGCGGTCAGTGCACCGACCGGTCGACAGGGCTCTACACAATTCAATACACGAGTGTCGCAGATCCCGACGCCGACACGCCGGATACGGGCAGCGCAACGACCGGCTGGCAGACGCTGGGGACCGTCGACTATAAGTTCTCGGATGATGATTTTAGTAGCTATCTGCGGCATCAATTCGAGATTGGCGACGAGAATGGTAACGGACTCTTGGCAACCGGCATTCGACTGCTTGTTCCGCAGACCGGTCTCGGCGGCGGCACCGCCATCGACGAGTTGGAACTTTATGCCGGTGGAGTCGTCAGTATCCCGGGAGATGTAGACGGCGATGGCGACTGTGACGTCGACGACATTGACAGTTTAATGTCAGTCATGCGAACTGGGGTATTTGATGCAAAATTCGACTTTACGAATGACCAAGTCGTCGATAAAGGCGACCTCGATCGCATGATCATGGAGTTCAAACACACATGGTTCGGCGACGCCAATCTCGACGGCGAATTCAATACCGCGGATTTCGTACAAGTCTTTCAGATCGGCGAATACGAAGATGGCATCGCAGGAAACTCCACTTGGGCCGAAGGTGATTGGGACGCCAACGGTGATTTTGATTCGGGAGATTTCGTCGTTGCTTTCGCGGATGGCGGATTCGAGAATGGGACCCGTGCGGCCGTGGCGGCGGTTCCCGAACCGGCTTCGCTGTCGCTGTTTGCCCTAGGAGCTGGGCTGCTCGCCGGGCTCCGAAGACGGTCACCCAGGACGTAAATGCCAGCTTGAGCCGCTAACACGAAGCCGGCAGCTAAACGAACACGCGCGCAGACGATATCGATATATATCGTCCACCGAACATGCTCGCGCGTGTTGGCAATGGACGTGATCACGTGCCGTTCCAACCTCCGCACCGATTTGCCAGAACTTTTATTGGCAATCTGTTGACTCCGGCGCGGATGGCCCTTCTACTCGTACACACTTTGCGTCACGGATCGGGCAAGTTGCATCACGGATCGGGCAAGTCATCACGGTTTGCACAACAATTCGTCCGTGCGTTCCTCGTTGAAACTATGAAGCAGCCTCGTGGAGAATTCACAATGCGAGTACGTAAAAGGTTCCTCAGCGGTCTGGCCGTCTTGGCCGCCATCTCTTTGAATGCACCGGTGCGGGCAGAACTTGTCGGATGGTGGACATTCGATGATGTCACGGGGGACGTCGTACCAGACAGCTCGACCTTCAACAACGTTGGCACACTCATGTCAGGCGCCTCGATCAGCGATGATGTTCCCGCCCTGCTGGCAGGTGGTCATTCGTTATTGTTGGAAGGCGGTGACCAGCACGTACTGGTCGAACACGACGCCTCGTTGGATATGACGGAAGCGTTGACGATTGCGGCCTGGGTCAAACCGATCGGCAACGAGGCATGGGACGGCATTCTCGCCAAGAGTCCCAGCGACGACTCAAGCCTAAATCACGCAGGCAATTACGAACTTCGTATTGAGAACGGAACTCGTACGATGACGTTCCTCCACCAGCAGGGCGGCGTGGACGACACGATTCCCTATGGCGGCGGTCCGATGATCGCGGAATTGGAATGGCAGCACGTTGCCGTCACCGTTGATCCGGACGGTATCACGTTTTACCGCAATGGACTCATGCATAGCACGCGACCACTCACTGGATTCTTCGGTGAGACCAACTCGAATCCACTCTATATTGGCAGCCGCGCGGACTTGTTCACCGGCATGAACGGGCTCCTCGACGATGTACGACTCTACAATGTCGCGCTGACCGCGGACGACATCGCGGCGCTTGCCGACGCCGAGGTAGTTCCGCCAATTCCTGGACTCATTCCCGCATCGATCTACGACGTTTCCAGCGAGTTGACGACCAACTTTGGCCGCGGTGCGGACAATTTGGTTAACGGCAGCGGCCTGTTCGCTGATGGCACGCACAGCATCACGCCGGACGGCACGATGTGGCTTAACGCCGGCAACGGCTGCTGTGGTGATGACGCAGATCCGCTCGGTCCCGGCGCTGAAATCACGTTCGACCTGGGAGCCGAGGTCAACATCGATCACATGAAGCTCTGGAACTACAACGAAATGTTGCCCGACCGCCCCGAGTTGCTGCAGCGCGGCGTCGGCACGATGGATATCATGACCGCCGGTGAAGACTTGGTGTTCTCGACGCTCGCGGCCGGTGTGTCGGTCGACAGCGGTTCTGGCGACGAGCTGGTCGACTTCGGTCAGATCTTCGATTTCGCCGGCACCAAGGCGCGTTACGTCAAGCTGTCGCTGCTGGAAAACCTGGGTGGCGACAATGATTTCATCGGCTTGAGTGAAGTGCAGTTCTATAAACCTTCGCTGGGTGACTTCAACGAAGACGGTGTCCTCGACACTCAAGACATTGACGCACTTTCCGCTGCGGTACGAGCAGGCACCAATGATCCGGCCTTCGACCTCGACGGAGACGGCTTGGTCGACGACGACGACCGCAATGTTTGGATTGACGACATCAAGAAGGTGTGGCCGGGCGACGCCGATTTGAGTGGCGAGTTTAACACGGGCGACTTGGTTCAAGTGTTCTCGCGCGGTCAATACGAAGACGCGATCGACGGCAACTCGGGTTGGGGCGATGGCGATTGGACAGGCGATGGCGATTTCAACACGAGCGATCTGGTCGCCGCTTTCCAGCCCGGTGGCTACGAGCAAGGTCCACGAGCAGCAGTGCAAGCCGTACCCGAGCCGACATCGGCTTGGTTACTCGCATCGGCAGCCGCACTGATGCTGTCGTTCATCCGCCGTCGCTAGTAGGAAATGCCAAGCAGACGGCCGAAACACTTCGGCCGTGCGGGAACCAAACTCCATTTCAACGGGCTGCCGGCTATTGAGATGCCTCGCCGGCAGCCTTCAGCTTGGCAACCTGCGTCTTGACGATCGCCGCATCTTCATCGTTAAGACTAGGCACGATCTGTGCTAGGTACGTGGCGTCTACGCTTAGGCCTAGTGCCGCCACAAGATGTTCGTACTGTGGTCCGTCACTGGGCGGCTCCGCCAACAGCCGTTCGATCTGCTGTTGCTGCTCAAACGAAAGGGACTCGCCTTCTGCGACGGCCTTCAAAGTTGGACTGGCCAGTTCCAAATGTGATTCCAGAAAACGCAACGCTGCTTGCCGGCGATCGTACTGCTCGTTGTCCAGGTCAATAATCGCCTGATCCACACGCTGTTGTAACTCGCCCCCAGTCGCAGGAGCCAACTGATCGACAACTTGGTAGATGAGGTCGCGCGCAAATCGCGACGCAGGTAGACGAACTCCCATGTGGTCCAGCGTCGGGTACACGCGTTGCTCGACAAACTCGGGATCAGCTTTGTAGAGTGCGGCAAAACTCACTGCTTCGCGTTGTTCGATCGTGGCGTCCACAACTTCGAACACAACAACATTCCCTGCCGCGTCCTGCTTCAGGCGGAACACGACATCGCCGTAGACATTGATCGTAAGCGAATGGTCTGCCCGATATTCGACCTGGAGGATGCGACGTGGACCAACGCGTTCGTGAAACTGAAAGGACAAGTCCTGGTCACTCACGTTAAGATCAACGGCAGCTTCGTTCGACGAAAAGCGATGCGTAATCGTGCGACCGTCGAATCCCGTTCGCACATCGTTCGTGTTAAATCGCGCCATGATGAATTGAAACAACGTTGTGGCGTGATTAGATCGACTGCCGTTGTACCGATTGATCGGATTCGTATCTAGGACGGCGCCGCGCTTCCCCATGAGTTCCAGTGCGTCGTTTTCCAAATCCTGTGGAGTCATCCCTCCGCCAACTGCATTCCAAGCTTCCGCATCAATTTGCAGCCGTTCGTTGTCCCATTGCAGGTTGAGTAGTCGTTTCAGCTCGTACTGAGCTTGTTGAAGAGGGCCCTGTTGAGCATGCGCGTAGTCCACGACGGCTCGATCACGCAGCGACCGATCGTCAAGAGCGAGATCAGCGGTCATGTCCGTAGGTAGAGTCTGCTCACGGCGCGGTCGAGTTTGCGCAGCCGTGAACACGCGTTGCATCAACTCGTGATGGCGATTTCTAAGCTCGGGATATCGCAGAAAAATCGGTCTTTCCTTCGGCGACAGTGTGGTCTGCCAAGTTGACATACGACGCATCAGATCTTGATTACGTTTCATCTGATACGGGGCACTCGCCGCCATCTGCAGCTGGCGCTGCAATTCATTGATCCGCGCACCGGCCAGCCACATTTGCTGATAAGCGGCACGCTCGACCGCCCGTGTTGCCCGCGTGGGACGCTGTCTCAGGCTCTCGTGAAAACGATTCTGAGCTTCTCGAAATATCGTACGCTGTTCCTCTTGAATGTCGGCGACGATGGATTCCGTTGAGTTGGCATTTTTGCCGATCTTTTCCAATTCAGCTTCGACTTCATCCGCCAGTGCATTGAGCTTATCGCGCACCTGCTTCAGTAGCATGGCTTCTTCCTCGCCGGCACCACCCTGCGGCAAACGAGCAGGCGGGCCGACCGGCTGATCGGGTACGGTGTCC
>JAGQPK010000030.1 GCA_020426755.1 Planctomycetales bacterium | reverse complement strand
CAACACTCAACACTCAACACTCAACACCCAACATTCAACATTCAACATTCAACATTCAACATTCAACATTCGATATTCGATATTCGATATTCCCCCCGCATCCGTCACCCGACAATAAATCACTCAACTACTCCTCAGCTACTTCATCTTCTGCCAGGATGCGACGGATGTGTTTCGCCTGAGCTGGTGGCATTGAATCGAGCAGCGGACGGATGGTGTAGTTGCCGTACATGCGACCGTCGTCCATGTAGATCCAGTCGGTAATCTCCTGCTTCGGAATGGACCACTCTTGCCCGAGTTTCACGGTCTTCACGACGCCAGGTTCGTTGCCGATTTCGCCGTGAAAAACGCCATCCTCATAGCGGATGTTGGTGAGCCAAAAGTGTTCGGTATGATCACCGTCCTCGATTGGCACCTTCACGGCAAATTGGCTACCTTCACCGCGTTCGAATTTGGCAATGAACTGATCGACTTCGCTGCGAGCTCGTTCGATGGCAGCATCCATCGCTGCCTCGTCAAAGTCGGCCGGGGCCAACGTCGACGGCTTTTTGTCAGCGCTTCCGCTGCAGCCCACGATCAAACCACACAACAGCAACAAGAACAGACGCCGTATCATGCCTTCGCCTTCCGACATTCGATGATTGCCCCAAGCGGTATTTCTACGCACCACCAGTAGGAGCATTGTCGATCCACGTCAGAATCTCGTCAACGGTCGGTCGATCCGCCGGTCCGCGCCCGACATGAATGTGCTGCACGACGCCAGTCGGATCGATGAGCACGTCGCCACCCAGTTGATAGACGTCACCCGTCGGACGCTGCATTTTCCGCCCTCGCCAGAACAGACGAAAGTAGACCAGCCAGCTCGCCCACCCCAGGATCTCACGATGGGTGCCGTGTTCCATACCAAAGGACCGGAAGAGGAGCCGTTGTTCATCGATCAACAGCGGCCACGTCAGCCCCATGTCCTGAACGTACGCCGTGGCTCGGGCGCGAGTTTCGAACGTCACGACGAACACCTCAACGGCGCGCCGCGACAATTCCAGCTGGGCCTGACGCAACTGCATCAGATGCTCTCGGCACGGCAGTCAGGCTAGGTGCCGGTGAAATACAAGCAGTCGCCAATGCGCGGACGGCCCGGACAGTCGCCGGACGACTCCGGTCGTGTCGGGCAGCTCGAAGTCGCAAAGCGGCTGGCCGACACGCGCTGGTGGCAGTTGATTTTCGAGCGGATTGGTGATGGTCAAGAGTCGCAAACCCAACGGGCGATAGCTGCGCGATCGCACCTAAAACACTAGGGGGCCGTGGCGTCTGAGGCGGCGGCTTCCGTGGCCGCTGGCAGATTGCCGACGGTGTCCAAGAAGGCCGACGGACCATCGACGATGCGGCGCGTCAGTGCATCCAGGTTCTGCTTCTGCAACGGAGTATTCGCTTTGAAGGGCGAGTAGAGCGGGTCCCCGAGTAGCGTCATCGTCCAGGATGTAAACGGTAGTGTGCGATAGTAAGCCTCCACCAGCGTGTAGTCGCCGCTCAACAAGCAGGCGAAGAACTCGTTAGGCCGTGGAAACGCCGAGATATACGGTTCGTAGGTCGGCCCCAATGTCGCCACGACGCCATCCTCAAGCATACGCTTGCACCACACTTGGCTCGGAGCTTCGACATTTGGCGGATCACGCAGCACGGTCGCTTCGGCGCTCGCCATGTGATAGCCAACAGCTCCTGGCTTCCAATCAAAAGCATCAATGTACTTGGCCAGCGAATACCAACCACAATACAGCGCTGCATCTGGGCAATCACCCTCCTTGAAGAGTTCTTGCTTGGTATCCAGTACCACCTCCAGATTCGTGTTCTTTTGAATCAAATCGGCGGCCATCAAGACCGCTTGGTCGTAGTCCTGGTAGCTGCCTGGTTGCGTTGCTTCACCGGGCTTGGCAAGACCGCGCGCATCCAGATACACCTTGCCCGTGAGGCCGGTCTTCTCCACGGCGATCGCCTGATCGACCATGTCGCGTGTCAGCTTCAACGTCGGTCCTTCCAGCCGCGAAACCATGAAGGTCTTCTTGAACTCACGCAATGCCGACTGATCGTAGCGATAGTGGAGCGTGTTCGGTTGCCAGCGAATCAGTGGATAGCGGGGCCAGGCAACTAATGACAATTCGCTGTCAAAGCTCGCGTAGGTCTCGTTTTTGTTCATCACATCGATTTGCTCGTCAATCCAAGCAATCGTGCCGAACACTCCGTCACTCAACTGAATTACCGCCAACAGGAACGGCTCACGATCCAATCCGAATGGCATGCTTTCCATCGCCGCGCGGCCTTCTCGCAAGCCAATCACCCGGCCCCGCGAAGCATCAAACTCCGACCGGAGCTGCAGGTTGTTCGCAGCGCCCGGCGACTGCAATTGTCGCTGCATGCTCTGCATCATCATGTTCATGCCGACGGCCTGGAAGTAGATCGCCTGCAACTGCTGCAAACTGGCGTTGCGCCGCGCCTCGTCGGAAATCGCTTGGATTCCCGTTTGGGCGTTGGCGAACATACTGTCAAGTTGCTTCTTGATGTCCTCCATTGAGGCATCAGGATTGAGCATCGTGGCTGCGGCAGTTCCGCCGGACAATTTGTTGAGCGCCTGGCCGAAGTCATTCAGTTGTTGCACGCGAATCCGCCGCTCAGCTCGCAAGAATTCGACCACTCGCTGTTGTTCTGCGTCGTCAGTGGCCGCAGCAACTTTCAAGGGCACATCATAAACAGTCACAAAACAACGGATTTTCTGTAGCCGGTTTTCCTCGGATAGCCACCGCCGGATCACCGCGCGCGCTTTTTCCCAATCCTCGCGACTCAAATCAGCCGCCGGAGGCACGTCCAACGCCAACACGTTTCCTACCGGTACGCCGCGCGTATCCGAGTAGTATTTCGCTACCGCGCGAGACTCCTTGCTGCTGCGGACGCAGATGATCGCCACTTCGCTCGGCAATAGCTCCGCCGCCGCTGGTGTCACAGCGATGGCCGCGACAAACAAGAAACACCCGACACACATCCGACCGCTAACAAATAACCCGTTCAAGTTTGTTCGCCTATTCACAACACACCGTGGCTAAGAGATTGCGGGCGTCCCGCGCGACGCCTTGAACGCCGCCTGAATGAACCGATATCTTAACACAGAGCGGCACAAGCGTGGGAGCCGCGTGCGACCAACACGTCGATTGAGGACCGATGATTTCGGAATGGCATTCCGAAATCGACGCTCGCGTCACGGCAAACCGACGCTAACGCGTTGCAGCGAACGACTTGCACAGCAAACGACGCTAACGTTGCGGCGAACTACTTGCACGGTACAGCAAACCGCTAGACATCGCACACCGCAGTCGTCCGGTACTGTAACCGCCGAGAACTACAGAGATTCGGACCGTCAACGAAACACGCCGCGACACTTTCGTGCGCGGCGTGATGATTCTGAACAAGTTCGGCGGGTAGCTTGCGAAACGCTGCGAAATACAGCGTACCGCTTGCTCAAGCAACTAACGCTTGGAGAACTGAGTACCGCGGCGTGCACCACGGAGACCGTACTTCTTGCGTTCCTTCATACGCGAATCGCGCGTCAGGAAGCCGTGCTCTCGCATCGCTGCGAAAGTTTCCGAATCCAAGCTAACCAGAGCTCGTGCGATGCCCATGCGGCACGCGCCGGATTGGCCAGTGGCACCGCCACCGTGGACACGGATGGCCACATCGACCTGCCCTGCCTTGCCGCCCTCTTCCAGCACTTGCATGATCGCACGTTGATCGGCGTCATTGGGAAAGTATTCTTCCAACGGACGATCATTGACGGTCACCTTGCCGGCGCCAGCGCGGATCCGCACGCGAGCCACAGAGGACTTGCGACGTCCGGTTCCGAGTGCATCGTTGGTCAGTTTGTCTTTGCGAATGGTCACCATGGCCGTTGTCTTCCCGAGAAATCACAGCGACGTTACAGGTCGCATGCAAGTTGATTTGTTCGTCGTACCGTTCGAGCCTTGACTAGCGCTCGATCTTCTTGCCCCAGTCCACGACTTCCGGCTGTTGAGCCTGATGCGGGTGATCGGGGCCAGCATACAGTTTCAGTTTGCTAAGCATCTTCACACCGAGCTTGTTCTTGGGAAGCATGCGGCGCACCGCTTCACTCAACACACGCTCGGGCGCTCGTGCCAACAAGTCGTCGGCACGCTCGACCTTCTGCCCCGGATAGCCGGTGTAGTGGCGATAAACCTTTTGATCCCACTTTTTGCCCGTGAACGCAATCTTATCCACGTTCACAACGACCACGAAATCACCCGTGTCGACGTGAGGCGTATAAGTCGGACGGTGCTTGCCCATCAGAGCCATTGCAATTTGCGAGGCCAAACGGCCCACGATCTTGTCCGTGGCATCAACCAAGACCCACTTTTGCGGGATCTGCCCCGGCTTTGCCATAAATGTCTTCACGGTAGCCACCGTATCACTCCTCCGACTCGATTTGGCCGCCTGCTCGACGGCATCAGGTCTTGCGCTGCTTCGCTATTTTGATCTACGTGAGTTCGCTGTATCTACTTGATTTCGCGCCTACTTAACTTGGTTTCTATGCCGATCCGCATCAACACAAGTTCGTAGCTGCGTAAGTTTGGTATCTTCGTCCCGTGGCTCGCTTCTTCTGAGGCGATTCTCCCAGCTTCGACCCACTGCTGGCTGGGCAGTCCAGGGGAAGCCCGTAATTTAGCTTTGACCAGCCCCGTGATCAAGAGCGGAACCGCACTTACGGTGACAGAAAGTCGTGCAAGCCCTGAGCGACCTCCTGCGGTCGCTCGACCATCGAGAACAGAACCACGGCAGCCAGGATGACGCCGCAGACCAGAAAGCTGATCCCGCGCGGGTTCGGTTCGACCTTCAGCGACCGGGCGGCAGCTCGCAAACCGGCATCCAGCCGTCGCCAGCCCTGCAGATCCTGATTGGCACCGCCGACCGCCACCAACTGGACGTTCCGCATGGCCGCATTCGGCTCGACGGCAAATTGCACACCCAGATTGGGCATGAGCAGACTGGCCCCTGCCCAACGACGTTCCGCATCCAGTTGGCTGGCCACCTGCTCCAACAGAGGCCGCAGTTGATCGACGGTCACGTTGTAAATGACGATCCGCGGACGCATCAGCAAAGACGCCAGCAAGCCACAGGTGCAGTACATGCCGATCATTGGCAGCCAGGTCCAACCGCCAAACGCCTCCAAGAACCCTGTGGGCATGAATAGCCGTAATGGCCCGACGATCGCCAGGCCGGCCAGCGCAAACATCAGCGTCAGGGTGTCTCGCAGTCCAGTCGTCACGAACGGCCGCGGCGTCAGGTTGACACGCCCGATCAACAGCAAATAAACCGCAATCGGCCCCAAAGCAATGCAAGCATCAAACGACGACACAGTTTAGTTTTCCTCAAGCTCTACGGCAGGGTTCTCGTGTGATCTTATAAAGTGCGGTCACATACCAACATGAAGCATGGCCGACTGTCCAACATCATCCGACCGCCGGGTTCGCGATGTGATTCGGCTAGGCTCGCCATCGTCAACTTGTCGAATACTTGCCTTTTCGCGGCGTCGAGCTTGGGCGAAAAGTGATAGCTACGCAATCGCACTCCATCGTTGTCAGCCGAAATTCCGATGCTTGCAATTCACCGCAGATTACTCAACCACGTCCAGACGACCCAGCCGACCTTTGCCATCGATTCGCCCGAGCACTTGTCCGGGGTATCCTCGCGCGTGTGCCAATACGAAACTCGCTGTCCCGGTGGTCCGTAATCGAAGTCAATGATATCACACGCAGGGATCTTGGCGATGTCATGCAGCATCAAGTGGTCGTCGCGAAGTTGGTAACCGCGCCGCGGGATGAACTCGCGCACCCCCATCTGCTGCGCCGTCTTCCAAATCGACTGGGTCATGCCCCGCGTGTCGCGCCACGTGGCACTGTGGTGCTCCTGGGGCAAATTCAAGTGCTTGTCGCCGACCATATCCAACAGGATCGCGCCGCGGTAGCGGTACGCTGGCGGTGACCTTACGTAGCTCTCGGCAAAGTAGCGCGACCCCAAGAAGTATTCGTCGCGATCCTCGTCGTAAACCAGTTCCTCACCGTCAAACAACACGTAGTCAACGCCCAGTTTGCCGTTGTATTTCGACCACAGATGAGCCAACTCCATCAAGACGGCCACGCCACTGCCGCCATCATTGGCACCCACGAAGACTCCGCGCCGCGCCTGCGGATCCGGATCACGATCGGGAAAGGGACGCGTATCGTAGTGAGCACACAGCAAGATGCGTTCTCGCCTTTCCGGATGCCACTGCACGACGAGGTTCGCCATGGACACGGGTTGCCCGGTCAGCGGATGACGGACGCGAAACTCCTGTCGCTGGACCACTCCGCCCAGTTGTTCGAAGTGCCGTGTTAGCAGAGCCTGTTGCTGCTGCATGCCCTCGGAACCGCTAAATCGCACACCGATCCGGCAGATTTCTTCGAGATAGCGGAAGGTACGATCCGCATCGAGCGGATTCTGAGCCACCTCAAGCGGACCAGTGGCCGTGTAGAGCGTCGTTTCCGCATCGGGCACAGCCGGGGCACGTGCGACGACATACGCTAGACCGACAATCGACAGCCCGATCGCCAGCAGCAAAAACCAACTCGCCGCATCCAGACGCTTCATAAAAACTGACTCCAATCCCAGGTGAACCGACGCGGGTGTTGATTTAGGAATGATGATTTAGGATCTCGGATGTGGAAATGTTGACACCCGCCTGCATCGTTCAAAAATCCTCATTCCTCAATCAACGTTCCTCAATCTTCTTTGTCGAGCCGCTCCACTTGTTCGTCGCGGCCGACCACATAGGAATCGATCACTTCCACGCGTCCTGGCTCAACAGGCCCACTGTCAAACGGCCCGGACTCGGAACGATGCCACGGTGAGCCAGCGGAGACGACGCGAGTTGTCACGATCGTATGCTGCTTGAACCAGCGTAGCAATGCCGCGCGATACCGCTGACGGCACCAGGGAACCAGCAACGAAAAGCCGAACAAGTCAGTCAGAACGCCGGGCGTAATCAGCAATGCGCCGGCCACAAAGATCATCAGCGCATCGACCAGAGTCGTCGTAGGAATCTGACCGCGCGCAGTTTCGGCTCGGAGCCGGGTGATGACACCGACGCCCTGACGTTTGGCGAGCGCAGCGCCAATCATCCCAGTCACGACAATGATCGTCAGCGTCCAAGCCGCCGACGTCAGCTCGGCCAGCTTCAACAAAATCATCAGCTCGCAGAACGGCACGAGCACAAACAAGAGCAACAATCGCATGACTTACGCCACGTCGGCGCCCACATTAACCAGAGTGCGACCTTGAATCTGACCGGCGAGAATCTTGCTGACTTCGCCACCGATCTCGGCTAACGTAACCTCGTTGGCGATTCGGTCGAGCCCCGGCAGGCTCCACTCCGACGCCAACTTCTTCCATATTTCCCGTCGCAGGGGCAAGGGGCAATTCTGTGAGGTCACTCCTGCCAGCGTAACGCCTCGCAGAATGAAGGGATACACGCTCAACGGCAATTCAGCGCCGCCCACGACACCACAGGCAGTGACGCAGCCGTTGATTCCTGTGGCCCGAATGGCTGCGGCTAAGGTCGCTCCACCCACCGTATCCACGACGCCCGCCCAGCGCGTGGACGCCAACGGCTTTTCGGGCGAATTCAGCACTTCGGACCGATCGACCACTTGGGACGCTCCGAGCTCCGTCAGCCATGACTCGGCGGCCGACTTGCCGGAGCTGGCGACCACCTCATAGCCGAGATGCTTGAGTAACATGACGGCCAAGCAGCCTACGCCTCCCGTGGCCCCAGTGACCAAGACCGGTCCCGCCGTCGGCTCGACTTCCGCTCGAATCAAATGTCGAAGACACTGCGCAGCCGTAAAACCAGCCGTCCCGTAGATCATTGCGTCACGTGCGGAAAGTCCCTCTGGCAACGCAACGGCCCAATTGGCTGGCACCTGAATAAAGCGCGACCAGCCGCCCCATTGCCCCGCACCCAATTCGTTGCCCGTGATGACCACCGACTGCCCGGTTTGCCACTGCGAATTTCGCGATTCGACAATTACTCCGGCGGCGTCAATGCCCGGCACATGTGGTAGCCGCCGCGCCACCCCCGGGTGTCCCAGTGCCGCCAGACCATCTTTGTAATTGAGAGATGACCATTGCACCTCGATCAACAGCTCGCCATCGGGCAGCTGATCGCGTGTGATTTGCGACACGCCACCGTGGACTTGCCCCTGCTCGTCACGCTGCACTTGGTAGCAGGGAAACGACTCCCGCCCGCTCGCACTCACTCGCTCACCTCCCAACTCACATTTTCCTACCACGCAGGGCACGGACCGACTGCGGTCACCGGCGCCGATTGACCGGCTCCGCCAGCGACCGATATAATTTCGCCAATCGTCATTTGTTAAATCGATCGACCTTCCTCGGTTGAAAAACCACCCAGCGGATGACTCGCCACTGCAAGTCGTCTGGGTCAGAGGTCGATACAGTCACTCGTGCGATCAACTGCCGCTGCCACAATGCGGGACCGCTCGCACGTTCTCGCATCTTTTATAACGGAGAGTACCCGGGCATGGGAAACGTCAAGGAACTGAGTCATGCGGAGTTTCAAGCTGAAGTTCTGCAATCCGGTCAGCCGGTTCTGGTGGACTTTTGGGCGCCCTGGTGCGGACCGTGCCGCCAGATTTCACCGATGATCGAGGAATTGGCGAACGACAACGCCGGCTCCGCCAAGATCATGAAGGTCAATATTGATGACAACCAGGAAACCGCTCAAGCCTACGGCGTCATGAGCATTCCAACGCTGATCGTCTTCAAGAACGGCGATGTCGTCAGCCGCTTCGTCGGTGGCCAACACCCGAAGGCCCGCTTGCAAGAAGCGCTCGACGAAGCCAAAGCCTAGTGTTGAATTTTGAATGTTGGATTTCGAATTCTGAATGTTGGAGCTCAGAATTCGAGAACTCAAGATCCGCTTGAGTCTACGGCGGCGAGAGGCCGGCGCTGGGCATTGAATCTCGAAGTCCGCACTTCAACATTCATTATTCGATATTCAAAATTCAAATCTACCGCCCCATCCAGACCAAGAACGCGACCCACAGCGCGAAGGTCACGAGCAGCGTCACCAGCCAGATCGGGTGACCTTGGGGTCGCCAGCGTGTCCAGTCGTGGACTGCTGGCGGATCGGGCTGCTTCTTACCTTCCTGCGGCGACATGTGGGTCAATCTTCGTCCTCTAGATCGCCGTCGTCCTCGTCGTCTTCCTGACGCGGTGCTCGCATGCTCGAGGCAAAATCGAAGTCGTCATTGAAGACACGATGGAATTCATAGACGTCGTCAAAGTCTTCTCGGCGGTCGGACTCCGACTTTCGCATCAGATCGACACGAATCAAATTGTAGACGATCTCGCCAATGTCTGCTGTCGCATGGATACCCCATGTCCCCAACACGACTTGTGACATGAGCCCGTATTGTTCGAGCGCGTAGCGACGCGCCGCCTCGCACAATTCCTGCCCAGTCAAATGCCGTTCCGCTTCCGATGATGAGGCTTCCGAGGCGGCATTGGCGACGCCCAGCCCCATCACATCGTGCGCGTACGCCAACGCGTCGCGTACGAATTCGTAGGCTTCGATCGTGTAACGAGTGTCGTCTTCCAGCAACTGCTTGAGCGGGTGCGTCATGGATGCACTTATGAGTTTGAGTCCTGTCTGTCGTCGGGCCGCGGCTTATCCTTTTTTCCGCCGCCTTTACCACCCGATTTGCGAATCACCGTCAATACATCGGCGGCGTTGATTAGCACGCGGCGATGGTCCTCGGTCTCGACCAACAATTGCTGGGCGAGAATCGCTTGGCTGATCACGCGTGAGCGGCCTTCACGGGTGATCACGTCGGATCCCGCTGGCGGTAGCTCACGCTGCATCTCCACATACGTATCGTATTCGTACCGCAAGCAGCACTTCAGCCGCCCGCAGCGACCAGAGATCTTCGTCGGATCCAAGGTCGCCTTTTGCAGCTTGGCCATTTTCATCGACACTGGTGGCATCGCGGACAAATAGGTGTTGCAGCATACCGGTTTGCCGCAATCTCCGTAATCGGCCAGCAACTTTGCTTCGTCGCGAACACCGATCTGCCGCATCTCGATTCGCGTCTGAAACTCGTGAGCCAACACGCGCACTAACTCGCGAAAGTCCACGCGATCCTCGGACAGATAATAAATCACCATCCGCTCACCGCCAAAAAGTCGCTCGATGTCGACCAACTGCATGACGAGTCCCAATTCCACGACCTTCGCCTGGCACGTTTCGAACTCGGCACGCGTCTGCGACTGGATGTGTGCCCATTCATTGAGATCCTCGGAAGTCATGCGGCGCAGTATCTGACCATGTGCCGCGTGTCTGAGGTGCTCAATCGATTCGTCGGTCGCGACCGCCAGCACTTCGCCCGCCTCGAGGCCGCGATCCGTGCGAGCGATCACCTGCGCGCCCCGTTCGTAACGGTCGCTGCCACGCACGGCGTGAACACCGAGCGTTCGCATGGCACCGTAGCGGACAACGTATTTGGGCATGTAGTTCCGATCGCTGAGGCAGGCTAGTGTGGTGTCACAGTCTCGTTTGGAGTTCGCCGATAGGCACTAGCCGCGGTTTGCGCCGCAACGCATTGCGGCGTAAACCACGACCTATCCGTTGCCAAAACCGTCGGATCAAGGACGCGTATACGCCAATGCGAGTAGCGCATAGCCGGTCACCAGATCCGGATTGCTTTCCAACCAGCGTTGGTTTTCGTTGACCCAAGAGCCGTTGGGCAACTGCCGACTGAGCAACTCACGATTCAACTCGCCGCGCCAATCGTGCTTCACGCCTTGGCTATCGACAAAAGCCGCTTCGCCGCGAGCGGCCAGCGCCTTGGCAAACGTGTGATAGTAGTAGAAGAGCCCCGAGTCGCCCATCCCAGGATTGCTCTTCAGATCGTAATGTTCACCTAGCCACTTCACCGCCGCCGCCACTCGCGGATCCTCGGAGTCCACTCCCGCAAAAATCATGCTCTTCAAACCGGCGTACGTCATCGATGCATAGCTGCGCAGCCCGCCATCCGGATTCGAGCCGGCCTGACTATTGCCGCCAGCTGCCGGCGTGTAGTAGAAGCCACCGTCCTGCACCTTACCAGCAAACTCCGTCTCGTTATGGCTGGAGGGCAGATTCTGGCAACGCGAGACAAACACCAGCGCCCGCTGCACGGCTTCACTGTCCGCGTCGTTGCCCAACGCGCGGAGCGCCTCGATCAGAAATGTCGTGTTCGAGAGATCAGGCCGCTTGTGAGAACCATAGCCGGCGCCGCCGAACCCGGGATCGGACGATTCAAGTCCTTCCCCCTGATCCCATTGTATCGACTTCAAAAAAGTGTCCGCAAGCTGCAGCAATTCCGTGTACCGACCGTCACGATTCGCCTCGGCAAAACACATCACGGCCAAGCAGGTCTCGTAGTTGCGGTACTTCGACTCCGGGGCGTGAATGCCACCTTCCGGTTGCACCAAGCCTTGCAAGTACTTCAGGCTATTGGCCACTTGCGGTTCTTCAACCGAATGACCGTGCTTAAGCAATGCCGTGGTGACCAACGCCGTCAACCCCGGCCCTGACTCCGGACTGTATGAACCGTCAGGGTTCTGTCGCGTGCGCAGAAACTCGATTGCACGAGCGACTGCGGCTCGGTGATCGGCAGTCGAGACAACCGCGTTACCCGCCGCGTTCTCAACTTGCCCTAACACTGGCGAAACCAAGCCCATCGCCATCAAACCGCAGAGCATCCACACTTGTAGGTTGCGCGCCATGATACCTCTCGTCTCCTCTGTTATGAGCACAATTGCGTGCCGTGACAGCGCCTCAGTCGCGAATCGACTGTTCGACATTATATCCGCGCCGGACGCGTCACACGGTACGAGATTGTAGACGCCTGGTTCGCGAGTGCATGCCCCCGACAATCGGCTGCCACAGTCGAACGAACGACATCGCAAGAGGCCCGGACGAAGAATTCGCACCGCCTGAGCGGACAACGACCAAGCCCGGCTACGCTCGGTGCCGCCAACGAATGCGTACCGTGTCGCAGCTCAGAGTTCGCTAAGGGTGTCAGCCGTGCTTCACGCGGCTCAAACCGAATCGCGTTTCGGCGAACTGCAATGGCAACAATGAGCTCTTACCAGACGCGCCAATTAGTCCAAGATCGCGAGGATTTCGTCTTCGCTCATGATCAACAGCATCTCGTCGGCAATCTGGATTTCTGTGCCGGAGTAAAACGAGAAAACCACTCGGTCGCCTTCCTTCACTTGGTGCGGCGATCGAGTGCCATCAGCTAGCAGTCTGCCATCACCCACAGAGAGCACACGGCCCTGCGTTGGCTTGTCTTGGGCCCCGCTAGGCAAAAGGATTCCGCCCGAAGTCTTCTCGGCGGCTTCCAAACGTTTCACCACGACCTTGTCCCCAAGGGGTTCCAATTTCATCGCGTCTCCAACCTTTGTTGATACGGCCTTCTTCAAGAACCCGGCCCGCGTAGGCGGCTCATCCGCAACACGGCAAACCGATCGCGCCGGTCGGTGATTGTCCCACGACACCCAGCAGGAAGCAAGGTAGGGACAGACCGGGTGTGGGAAGGGAGGGTTTTGGGTCCGAATGTTGATTTCTGATTGATGATTTCGGAATTCTGAATTCTGAAGTCCCGGGCGGAGATCGGACAGATCAGACGGATCCGTCCGATCATGGTGCTCAAGGCCGGTGACGTTTCTGCCGATAGGGAAAGCTGAGCCGATTCTAACGATCGATCCACCTCAGCCGTTTGCGGCAATCGACACCCGGAGACCCTCTCCCATGACCAAGCCACCACAAACAGGGCCAGAACCGGGCTCGCGTAGGGAAGGGACAAAACGCCTGGACTCGGCTCACGGATCCGCACCATCAACGGACGAGAACCCGGAACTCGTGCCAGATATCGAGCTACTTGAGGCGATCGCCGGCCAGGATGCGAGCTCCGCAGCGTCGCAATTGCGCGGCCAGGCGCTCGAGCTAGCAGGGATTCTCCGCGAAAAACAGCGGTTGTTGGAGCAGCGTGAATCTGAACTCAATGCGCGCACGGCACTGCTAGAGAACGAACTGCGCCAGGCGCGAATGAAGCAGTACCGTGATCTGCCGTCGCTCGATGAACCCGTTTCGTTGCCGCAATTTGGCCGCGAGGCGGCCGCAGCAATGGGCGAAGCCGGCATCGACCTGGAGCAGCCGACCCGACCGACCACGAGCGTCCCGCGCGCCGACACTCCGCCGCCGGCAACGCCTACCGGCGAACACGTGCCATTCGAATGGACGCCGTTCGACGTCGAGGCGGCCCGATCGACCAGTCGCCCGCAGACACCCGCTCCGGCTCAGGAGCCTGCCTCCGGGGATGTGTTAATCGAAACCGACTTGGCCGCCGCCGCTCGTCAGGCAGAAGCCGATTTCTGGCGCGAACACACACGGCAGCAACCGCCACTCGGTGACATCAGTTGGGCCGAGGATCCAGCCGCTAACAGCCCGCGGGTGGTCAACACGGAGTTGCAGGCCGAATACGAACATCTCGAACAACAACGCCGCCTGCATCGCCAACGCGAATTTCGACTCGAACGGCGCGAAAAGGCAATTGAGCAACTGCACGAGGAAGTCACGACGCTGCATCGAGAAGCTCTTGAGCTCCGCCTAGCAGCCGAACAAATCTGGAACGAGCTGGCCGAAGAACACCCTCAGGACCAGCTTGGCCAGTCGCTGACCGAGATTCGCAACAAGCTGACCGACCATTACCGCATGGCCAATGACACACTGGCACGGCGACGCGACGAATTGCATCAACTGCGTGCCGAGGTCTCACTGCAGGAACAACGCGTTCGCCAACAGCGACGCGACATCCAATTGTGGGCCGATCGCCGGTACGATGAAATCGAAGCCCGCACTGTCAAGCTACTGATGCGTGAACGTGAACTCGATCAGATCGAAGGCGACTTTAATCGCCAAACGCTTGAGTGGCAGAAGCAACGGGAAGCGTTTCGGCGAGAAATCGAAATGCTCACAAAGAAAGCGGTCTAGTTCGCTGCAACGCGTTAGCGTCGGTTCGTCCTGGCGCCAACGTCCAACCGCTGCAAGAACCGCGGCTCGCGCCTATCGGCGAACTCAGCTGATCGTTCGCCGCAACGCGTTAGCGGACTGTCGATATATTGTATCCACATTACGGGTGGCATGTCTGGCATTGTCGCGCTAGCATAGGGCGTTCGATTTGTATGCCCGGTGCATGGAGCGATGACGGTCGATGAGCAGGCGAGCAGGTAAAAAGTCTTACTGGCAGGACGCCCCGATGCCTCGGGACCAGCTGGTGTTGTTTACGGATACGCTCGAATCGCGGATTCCTCAGGGCCACCCGGTCCGACTGCTTGATGAAATTCTCGAGACAGTCGACTGGACGACGTGGGAGGCGAAGTACCACGGCGCGGCTGGACAGCCTCCCATTCATCCGCGTGTCATGGCGTCGGTGCTGCTGTTTGCCATGATCCGTCGCGTTCGCAGCAGTCGTCAGATCGAGTATCAGATCCGTCACAGCATCGACTTCATGTGGCTCGTGTCCGGGCGCACGATTGACCATGACACGCTGAGTCGATTTCGACGTGCTCACGCGAATGAACTCAAGGACGTCTACCGTCAACTGATTCGTACCGCGATTCGCCTGGGGATGGCTCAGTTGAGCGAACTGTGCATCGACGGATCTCGCGTGATGGCCAATGCCAATCGCTACCAGACCTGGACGGCCGATCGCATCGAGAAAACCCTGTCGCTCCTCGATCAGCAAATTGCTGAGGCGCTAACGGAATTGGAGTCGAGCGACGAACTGGACGAAGCGTTGGGCCACGAGCAGACTGCCGATCAACTTCCTCCCGAACTAAGTGACTTGAAAAAACGCCGCGAGCAACTGGCAGTCGTTCAAGCTCAACTGCAGGAGATGGACGAACAACGGCGTAAGGATGGCAAAGATCCGGCTACCAATCCGGCGCAGCTTTTTAAATCCGATCCTGATGCTCGGATGTTGCTCAATAAAGAAGGCGGTTATGCCGCGAACTACACCCCGATGGCGATCACGGAAACGCAGAACGGTTTCATCGTGGGAGCCGACGTGTTAATTGGCAACGCCGAGCATCAGGTGATGCTGTCAATGGTGGAAGAAATCGAAACCACCTTCGACGTCAATGTCGACAGCGTGTTAGCGGACACGGCGTACTCCACGGGTGAGAACCTGGTGGGTGCTGAAGCGATGGGGCTGGAGTTAATTGCCCCCTTGGCAAGCGTCCCCTGTCCTGCGAATCCAGCGCATCGGGACGACCCGACTCAGCCTATTCCGAGTGAACAATGGGATCAGCTTCCCAACAACCCGAGCACCAAACTTTACGACAAAACGGCCTTCGTGTACGACGAGCAGCAGGACTGTTATTACTGTCCTGCGGGGAAGAAGTTGCCACGCACTGGCGAAGAGAAACGAAAACGTGGCAACAAGCCGGTTGTCATTCAAATCATTTACATGTGCTCCGACTGTGCAGGCTGTCCACAAGCCGATCGCTGCCGCAAGGATCCCCAAGCAGCGAAAGGACGACGCGTCACTGATGACCAACACGAACCCGCACGACGTCGTCACCGCACGCGCATGCAGCGCCCCGAAATTCGAGAGACTTTCAAGCAACGCAAGACGGTCGCAGAGCGCCCCTTCGCCATCTTGAAAACGCTCTTCGGCATGAGGCGCTTTCTTCTGCGAGGCATCACCGGGGTACACGCCGAGTGGCTATGGGGCTGCACGGCACATAACTTACTACGACTCATGACCGAGGTGCGAAAACTGCGAGCCAAGGACATGTCCATTTCGCTTCAGCCGCAAAACTAGCTTGACGAGGGGGACTGCGCGAGGAATCCGCTCATTAACCACTCAAACTGATGCCCCAAAACGCGTCAGCGAAGCCAACAACCACCGCGAATGTACACCAAGACTTCGCCACAGCGTCGGGCCGAAATCGCCCCCGAATTTGCGGATATATCGACAGTCCGTTAGCGTCGGTTCGTCCCGGCGCTAACGTCCAACTCCTACGAGAACCGCAACTGTCGCCTTTCGGCGCTCAAATAGTTAACGAGTGCCAGCGAGCGAATCGGCTTCTTCGCCTGGGCTCACAGTACGAGCCTTTTCGGCATTCTCACGAGCAATCCGAGCGACCTGATTGGCAATGTGCAGTTGCTGAGCGTTGAAGTACATCTCGACGGTGCCGTTGAGGTGCTTCACTTTGACCTTGTTCGCCAGCTCTTCCCAAGTCAGGCCATCGGTCAGATGCCAGGCGGCTGCTTGA
>JAGQPK010000309.1 GCA_020426755.1 Planctomycetales bacterium | reverse complement strand
AATCAGATCGCGGGACGCAAGAAGCGTTCGAGTGAAGCGCTGCTTCACTTGGAAATCTACCGTCAGCGACCGGATGTGAAGAGTGTCGTACACTGCCATCCGCCGCATGCGACTGCGTTTGCTGTCGCGCGTGAGCCGATTCCGCAATGCGTGTTGCCGGAAGTCGAAGTGTTCTTGGGTGACGTGCCGATTACCAAGTACGAGACGCCCGGCGGTCAAGCGTTCGCTGACACGATTCTGCCGTTTGTATCCAAGACCAACGTGATCGTGTTGGCCAATCACGGCACGGTCAGCTACGGCGAGGATGTTGAGCGAGCCTATTGGTGGACGGAGATTCTGGATGCCTACTGCCGCATCCTGATGCTGTCTCGCCAACTCGGTCGCGTGAACTACTTCTCCGAGCCGGAGGAGCGAGAGCTGTTGTCATTAAAGGCAAAGTGGGGCTTCAGCGATCCGCGCAACACATCGGAGTACGAGAACTGCGATATCTGCGCCAACGATATCTTCCGCTCGTCCTGGGAAGGCAGTGGCGTGCAACGCAAAGCGTTCGACGCTCCGCCTGTCATGTCGAAGGCGCCCACTGCGGCACCTGCTGTGGCAGCGACCGGCGCTGGCGGAATGAATCAAGAAGCTCTTGTACAGGCTATCACGGAACGAGTCATGGCAGAACTGAGCCGCGCTCGCGGAGGTAACTGACGATGAAAGTCAGCATCATTGGGGCCGGCGGATTGGTCGGCTCCTGTGCCGGCTTCGCATTGCAGTGCGGCGGTGTGGTTCGCGAAATCGCACTGCTGGATGTGAACGCCGATGCCGCCGCGGGGCAAGCTTTGGATCTGCTGCACGGCGCGCCCAGCACTGCCGATCAGGTGATTACCTCGGGCGGCTACGAACACATTCCCGACTCCGACGTGATCTGCATCACTGCAGGCTTACGTCGCAAGCCGGACGAAAGTCGCTTAGACTTGATCAACCGTAACGTCGATTTGTTCCTGTCGATTCTGGACGGTATTCGTCAGGCAGGTTATCGACGCGACGCCATTGTTCACGTTGTTTCGAATCCGGTTGACATACTCACCTACCTGGCAGCCAGCCGCCTGGATCTACCGCCACAGCAAGTCATCGGCCTAGGCACGCAGCTCGACACGATTCGCTTCCGCGCGCTGATCGCGCAGCAGATGCGCGTCTCACCGACGCAAATGTCGGCGCTCATTCTGGGTGAACACGGCGACAGTATGGTGCCGATTTGGTCCAGCGCGACGATCGCCGGACTGCCATTGGACAAGTATCCAGGCTGGTCACCTAACCTGGCCAACGAACTGTTCACGCGTACCAAGGGATCAGGTGCCGAAGTGATCAAAAAGAAAGGTGGCGCCGGTTTTGCGGTCGGCATCGCGATTCGCGATGTGATCGAATCGATTGCGCTCGACCAACAACGCATCCTACCGGTCTCAACGGTTCAAGCAGGCTGCTACGGCATTCGTGATGTGGCACTGTCGGTGCCGACAGTGGTGGGTCGCGGAGGCGCGATCGCTCGACACGAGCTGGAGCTTTGGCCCAAGGAAGCGCAAGGCCTGCGAAACAGCGGCAACGTGCTGCGTCAAACGTTGCAAACAGTCCTGCAACGGATTGGGCGGTAGAAGGACTGGCTGCCTGTACACGCCAGTTTACTTTACCGACAAAGTCATCCATCCGGCCGTCGCGAAGAACCAACGCGTTGCGACGGTTTTCGGGCGATGATAGAATCGCAGGCAGTTAGTAGTAATTGTTCGTTGCCGCAGGCGGAATGGCAGGGGAAGCTGCAGAAGAAGGCCGAACCGCTGGCGCTGAATTGATCATGTTCTCCGACATGACTGGGCGGAATCCAGCTGTCGATATCAGCTCGTGATCAATTCGAGCGAAGGGTTCGCAAGGTGGTCTTCAACAGCTTTCCATTCATAAACTTCTTTGCGGTCGTAGCGCCGTTAATCATTCTGCTGCATCGCCACGTCAAGGCCAGAAACATTGTCTTGCTGGCTGCCAGCTACTACTTCTATGGCAGTTGGGACTGGCGCTTCCTGGGGCTGATTGCCTCCTCGACGCTACTCGACTACACCGTCTCGCTGAAACTGGATTCCCCCTCGGCTCCTACGCATATCAAGCCCGCACGTTCAGCGCGCGACCATGCGTTACTACTGACCAGCCTGGTGTTCAATCTCGGCCTGCTGGCGGTGTTCAAATACTTCAACTTCTTCACTGACAGCCTTGTGTCATTGCTGCAGCTATCAGGGATTTCAGTTCACGCACGCACTTTCAATATCATCTTGCCAGTGGGCATCAGCTTCTACACGTTTCAGACGTTGAGCTATACCGTCGACGTGTATCTTGGTCGCATTCGCGCAGAACAAAGTTTGTTGACGTATGCCACTTATTTGTCAATGTTCCCGCAGTTGGTGGCAGGCCCGATCGAGCGTGCCTCGAACTTGTTGCCGCAATTGAATCAACCGACGACCATTGACCTCGAACGAATCTGGCGCGGCTTTTATTTGATGTCTTGGGGGTTGTTCAAGAAGGTCGTCATTGCCGACAACATGGCGACGATCGTTGACACGGCGTTCGCCACTCCCGCTGCGAACGGCACCGTCTATCTGTTAGGCATTTACGCCTTTGCGATTCAGATCTACGGTGACTTCTCGGGTTACACCGACATCGCGCGCGGCACTGCGAAGGTAATCGGCTTCGAATTCCCGCTCAATTTCCGCCAGCCTTACTTGTCGCTGAATCCATCCGAGTTTTGGCGACGTTGGCATATCAGCCTCAGCACTTGGCTGCGAGATTATCTCTACATTCCGCTAGGCGGTAACCGGCACGGCGAGATCCGGACCTACGTGAACCTGATGATCACGATGGTGCTCGGCGGGCTTTGGCATGGTGCGGCTTGGACGTTTGTCTGCTGGGGTGTCTTTCACGGCGCCATCCTAGCGATTCATCGCATCCTGCGGCGACCTCTCGAGTTTCTGGGGCGACGCTTCCAACAGGCACCTTACCTCTGGCTAGCAGTTCGTTGGCTGGCGTTCTTCCATTTGACGTGCCTGGGATGGTTGCTGTTTCGAGCCGAATCCATGGCGCAAGTTCAAGAGATGCTGACGTCGATTTTTACGCAGCCGAGCTTCGACATTGAGCCGCTACCGAAAAGCAACTTGCTGGGTCTGGCGGCGTCGATCGCCATTTTGGTGCCGCTTGAGATCGCTCAGGAACGTACGCAGGACGAATGCGTGGTCTTAGAGCTGCCGGTTGTAGTCCGCGCCTTAATCTACGCCGCAGGTTTCTTGGCACTGATCTGCTTTGGCAACTTGGGTGGACGTGAGTTCGTCTACTTCCAGTTCTGAGGAATTGCGAGATGACAACGACAACGGTAACTGAGTCAGACAACTCGAAGCAGCAACGTCGCTGGCCCAAAGCGGCAATGCTGGCGGTGGTATTTGTTGCCATCGCCGAGTTAGGCATGCGGTCGTTGCCGTTAGAGAGTGTCATTCGCACCGACATGGGTACGACTGAGTACCTTGCCGTCCGTGCCGCCATTCAATCGGATATGACGCGTGACTTTGTCTTTGCCGGTTCGAGTCGAGTTCTACAGGGCATCGTGCTGGAGGACTTCAGCAGTTCGTTGCATGAACGCGCTCCAGGCGATTGGCGCGTTGGGAGCTATGCGATCAACGGTGCATTGAGTGCCGAAACGTTGGCAGTGCTCGACTTCATGCTCGAACACCCCGAACACCAACCACGCGTCATCGCCTGGGGATTAACCATTGACGAAATCCGTGGTGAAGAATTGGTTACGGATCGATCGATGCTGTTCTATCCACTGGAGAAATACCGCACAGAACGAAAGCAACTCGGTGCGGTCGTTGCTCCCTACCGATCGGACGCGATTCGCACAGAGCTTAGCGAGTATTCGCTCTTGTATCGCTATCACTTCTTGCCAGTGATCTATATCAAAGATTTTGGCCGCAACCCACAGCCGCGTGCATTTTTGGGTGAATCGTTCGGTCGCCACACGGCAGACGAGGGTGTCTTGGAAGATACCGAGGAACTGCGAGAACGAATCCGCGACCGCTACCGGGACTGGCATTTCTACGAAGCGGACTATCAATTCAGCGAGGCCAAGTTAGAGCGCATCAGGGCGCTGCTGCGTAAGTGCCGCGAAAAAGACGTCCAAGTCTGCTTGTTTGAAGTACCCAATGCGCCACCGTTCGATATCGAACTGCCGCCACGTTTACACACGATGATCAAGCAAACATTGACCGAGTTGGCCGCTGAAACGGGTATCCCCGTCGTGTGGGTCAAGGATTTGGGCGTGGAATTTCACACGAGTGATTTTTACGATACGGTTCATTTGAATTTCGAGGGGGCCAAGCGGCTGACGCTGGCTCTGGCCGACCATATTCCGGAAGCCGTCACTGAACACTTGATTCAGACCGCGCGATAGGTCACACTCCGACCGTACCGATTGACCAACTCGTCCTCACAATGAAAGGAGTTGGGTCCGATGCGTTGGGGCTCACGTCGCGTTTGCTGGCATTACGTATTTCTCTGGCTGGCCGTCTATTGCAGCATTGCGCTGTTCAACTTGGCGCGACTCGCGTCAGCGGCGGATGCGCGGCCCAATATTCTGTTCTTCTTTGCCGACGACTGGGGCCGGCACGCAGGCGTCTACGCGCGGGTCGATGCGAATCATGGCATCAACGATATTATCCGCACGCCGACGATCGATCGTGTCGCGTCGCAGGGTGTTGTTTTTCGCAACGCCTTCGTCAACGCCCCGTCGTGCACGCCCTGCCGCAGCTCGCTGTTGTCGGGGCAGTATTTTTGGCGTACCGGACGTGGCGCGGTACTCCATGCGGCCGTTTGGGACAGTGCGATTCCGGTATACTCGTTGTTACTGAAGGACACTGGTTATCAACTAGGCAAGTCGTACAAAGTCTGGAGTCCGGGCACACCGGCCGATGCACCGTATGGAAAGCAGCAGTACGCATTTGAACGAGCGGGGCGAAAGTTCAATCGCTTCTCCCAGGAAGTCACGCAGCTAGTCGCAGCAGGCACACCGCGCGAGCAAGCGAAGGACAAACTGCTGAGCGAAGTGCGCGAAAACTTCGGACAGTTTCTTGCCCAGCGTGATCCAAACAAACCATTCTGCTATTGGTTCGGTCCGACGAACACGCATCGCAAGTGGGTGCGAGGTTCCGGCAAGGCACTCTGGGATTTGAATCCGGATGACCTGCAAGGAAAACTACCGCCGTTCCTGCCTGACGTCGCGGAGGTGCGTGAAGATATCACGGATTACTTCGGCGAAGCGATGGCGCTCGATGCGGCACTCGCCGTCTTGATCCAGTCGCTGCGTGACCAGGGGTTGTACGAGAACACGCTGATTGTCATCAGCGGCGATCACGGCGCGCCGGGCTTCCCGCACGGCAAATGTAACCTGTATGACTTCGGTACACGCGTGCCTCTGATCATCGCTGGTCCCAAAGTCGTACCAGGGCGCGTTGTCGATGATTTCGCCAGCCTACCAGATCTGGCGCCGACCTTCCTGGAAGCTGGCGGCTGCGAAATCCCCGCGGTGATGACGGCGAAGAGTCTGTGGCCTGTGCTCTTAAGTGACGCTCAAGGTCAAGTTGATCCCAATCGGACCTGGGTTCTAACAGGTCGCGAGCGGCATGTGAGTCAAGCGCGAGCTGACTTTCTGCCATATCCGCAACGATGTCTACGGACGGCCAAGTACGCCTTCATCACGAACTTCCATCCGGAGCGGATGCCACTGGGTGATCTCCATCGTTTAGAGAGTGACACGCCGCCGTCATTCGATGAGATTGAAAACTCGACGTATGTCACGTTGCCCGACGAAGATGCCGGACTGACGAAGGCTTGGCTCGTTACCCATCGCAACGATTCCCAGTGGAAGCCCTACTTCGATCATGCTTACGGCAAGCGCCCGCGCGAAGAACTGTTCGACTTGGAGAAAGATCCTCATCAAATGCACAACGTCGCGGCGCTACCCGAGTATGCGACGGTGCTGGCCGAACTGCGTAGCCAGTTGCTCAACGAGTTGCAACGATCCGGTGACCCGCGCATGATCGATGACGGCAAATACTATGAGACGCCACCGCTGGCAGGACCGTTTAAGCAGTAGGGACGACCGTGATGCCCGTTTGACGATCGACACTTGAGTCAGCAAACGCAAGTTCGCCGAAAGGCGCCAGCCGCGGTTCTCGCGGGATTTGGACTTGGCTCCGACGCTTGATTTCGGATTTCTAAATGAGGAATGAACGGTGGCTTTCAGACTTCAACATTCAAAAATCCGCAAT
>JAGQPK010000308.1 GCA_020426755.1 Planctomycetales bacterium | reverse complement strand
TGGAGGAGATCAAGCAGCAGTTTCCTGCTGAGCCACGCAGCATCCACTACTACGAAGCCGACGCGGCTCTCCGGTCTCGCTTCAACAGTCTGCGCAGCCAACTGGCGCCGGACCTGGGGCAGATTCAATTGCTGGAAGATCCGCAGGACGCGCGGTTGGGCATCGTCGCGACGGATAGTCAACACCAACAGGTTCAAGCGTTGCTCGATGAATTGAAGCGCGAACTACCTCAGGTTCAGGAGCAGCTAAAAGTATTTGCCGTTACACCGACGCAGCGTTCTCGCTTCGCTGCGCTGCAACCCTCGCTGGCCGCAAAACTCGGCACGATTCGTGTTCTCGACGAATCACGTCCTAACGAGCTGGTCGTGTGGGGCAACGCGGAACAACTTGAGTTGATCGCTTCATTGCTGCCAACGTTGAAGGCGGCCGAACCGCAACAGGAACGCAGCTTGGTCGCATACACGTTGCGCGATGGCGATCCGGCGGCCGTGCAACAAGTGTTGCAAGAGCTCTACCCGGATCTCAAAATCATCATTGATGCGGCCAGTGGTCGAGTGATGGTGTGGACCACGGCGGAGCAACATCAGGTCATTGATCAGGCGATCAAACAGCTGGATGCACCCAAAGCGGCCGGCAAGAACCGGATGTCTTACTACCGGCTGGTTGAAATTGACGCGCGCGATGTCTCACGAATGCTGTCGCAGCTCGTACCGCAAATGACGATTACGGTGGATCGCGATACGAACTCGATTATCGCTTGGGGAAGTGACAAAGATCACGAACTGATTCGAAAATCCATCGATGAATTCAAGCAGCAACAGGCGGCAGGCGCCAATCGCGTGGTCAGCTATCCGACGGGGGCCATCGAGCCACGTCGCTTGCGATTCTTGCTGAACGACTTGATTCCCAGAGCTCGGATCATCTCGGACGAAGACACACGACAGATCCTGGTGTGGGCTTCTCCCGAAGAACATCTGGCGGTTGAGCAAACGTTGAAAGAGGCCGCGCGACAGTCCGACAACAGCGACGCCATGCTGGAGGTCTACCGTCTTTCGAGGATCCCAGCCGCCAATGCGGTGACGCTGCTGACGCAGATTGTACCGACAGCAAAAGCGACTTCGTCCAGCGACGGCACTCGGCTGCTGGTGTGGGCGACCGAGTCCCAGCATGGCACGATCAAACAGGCGATCGAGCAGATTGAGGCGGGTGAGTCGACTGACACCCCTGCGTCAGCTCGCGCGTATCGCGCGGATGCCAGTGTAATTCGGCAGCTTGAGCAACTAATGACGAGTGTGGCCCCAGGCGCTCGCGTGCTGCCCGATGCCCAGGCCGGTGTCTTGCTGTTGTGGGCAACGGAACGAGACCATGCCGCTGTGGCGAAACTGTTGGAGTCGCTTGGCACTGCCACGACGGCGCCGACAACGACACTCGTTACCTACACGTTGAAACGAGCGAAGCCAACTCAAGCACGTGAGCTGATTCAGAGCGTGGCACCGGATGCCAAGCTGTTGACTGCGGACGAGCCGCAGCAGTTGTTGATTCAAGCGAGTGAAACCGATCACGCATTGATCCGCAGCACGCTGGAACAGTTGGAGCAAGCGGTGAGCGCGCCGTCGGTTCAGGCGGTGCGCGTGTATCCACTGGGCAAGTCGGCACCGGCGACGATTCTGCCGTTACTGCCACCTGACCTACTGCAAAGCGTGACCGTCATTCCCGATGCGGTGCGAAATGCCTTGATCATGCGAGCGAGCGACGCGCGGCACGCTGAGCTGTCAGCCGCGATCACCGCGATTCTGCGTGACCTGCCGGAGGAACGCAAGCGTGTGTCGCAAGTCTACCGATTGCAGTATGCCACGCCCTCGGCCACGCAAGCCGCGTTGGCAGGACTGATTCCCACCGCAACACTCACCATCGACAACGAGACGCGAAGTTTGATCGCCGCCGCCTACCCGGAAGATCATGAGCAACTACAGACTGCGATTCAGCAACTCGATCAACCGCAGACTTCTCAGCGACAGACGCGAGTGTACAAACTGGGGTCGCGTGACTTCTTTGGCCTGCGCTCGGCGCTGCAGGAACTGGTGCCGAATGCCACAGTCGCCAGCGATCGCTCCAGCCGCATGATGTTGGTCACGGCGAGCGAAACGGATTTGCAACGCATCGACGAAGTGATGGATCAGTTGACACAGTCGGGCGAGGGTGGTCGAGAGACCAAGATTTATCGACTCTCTCGCGCGGATGTCCGCGCGGCCGCGGACGCGCTAGAAGCCCTCTTGCCCGCCGCCGCCATTCGATCCGATCGCGACAACCGCGTCGTGATTGTCACTGGGGATGCCGAAGATCAGCAACGCGCGAAGGCAGTCGTCGAGCAACTTGAATCTGCCTTGCCGGATGACTTGGTAACCGAGGCCTTTGCGCTCAAGTCAGCAGACCCACGCGCCGTACGTGATGCGCTGCGTACTTTGTTAACCGATGCGACCGTTGATGCCGATCCCGACAACCGGACCGTTGTCGTGACGTGTCCGACGCCGGACATGGAACGAGCGCGGGCGGTGGTCGCGCAGCTTGATCAGGCCAATGCAGCGGGTAAGCAGACCCAGGTCTATCGTCTACAATACGGCGACGTTTCCGCCGCTGGCAACGCGCTGGAAGACTTGTTGCCGCGCGGATCGGTGTCGACAGATGTGCGCAATCGGGCGATCATTGTCACCGCCTCCGAGGCGGATCAGCAGCGAGTACAGGCCGCCATTTCACAATTGGATTCCGCTCGCCCCGATCCGAATGTGACGCACGTCTACACGATGCAACGCGGCGATGTCGCCGCCGCACAACGTGCGTTGACCGCGCTGTTGCCTGATGCGGTATTTGCCAATGATCCGGTGCAGCGAACGTTGATTGCAACGGCAACTCCCGAGCAACATGAACGGATCGCCGTTACCGTCTCGGACATGGACCGTCGCAGTGCTCAAGAAGCGACACTGCAAGCCTACAGCGTTACGCAGGCCAATTTGCAGACGGTGTTGAGTTCGCTCAAGACGATGTACGATCGCAACCCGGAGGTCGCGCTCACTGCCGATGAAACAAGCCACAGTATTTTGGTCAAGGCCGCACCGGCAGAACAGCAAACGATCGCGCAAGTTGTCGCTCAGATGGAGAATAGTGCGACGCAAGGAGACCGCCGCACGCTGGCCGTCTATGACATGCCGAGCGCCAAGAGCGACACGTTGCTTCCCACATTGCAAACGTTGTTCGAGAAACAGACGCCACCTGTCGACTTGTCGATTAACACGGAGTCGCAGCAGTTGATCGCCGTCGCGACGCCGCAACAGCACGCGATACTGGCGGGTTCCATTGAACGGATGAAGAAAGAGCCGACGGTGTTGGAAGTGTTTCCGCTACAAAACTCCGATCCGTTCTCGATTGAAATGGCTATTGAGCAGCTCTATCAGGATGAAGCGAATAAGCCGCTAGCCAATGGTGATTCGGACACGCAGCAACTGTTTGTACGCGGCACGCAAACGCAAATTGAAGAAGTGCGCAAGCTACTCGAGAAAATGGGCGAGTTGCCTGCCGTAGATGCTCAACTGCAACGCGGTATTCGTGTCGTGCCGATGCGAGGTGACTTGCAGGATGCTGTGCGGCAGTTGCAGCAGATCTGGCCAAAACTGCGTGCCAATCCGATTCATGTCGTGCCCTCCAGCAGTGAATCGATTCAGCAGATTGTTACGCCACCCGCCACGCCCAAGCCCGCCGCGAGTGACGACTCCTCAATTAATTCAAATACAGAAGATCATACTGACGCTCCTGCGTCACAGTCGCCTGACGCGCCGCAACAGGATGATGTGGGTGGAGTTAGATCGCTCGATTCAGTTCAGCTTGCCCTGCACTCGGAGCCGATGCCGATTGGCCAGGAGGGAAGGATTGCTCAAGGCTCTGAGGCAAGCGAGCCGCCGTTGGTTGTGATGCCGAAGGGCAATACGATTACGCTGCTGTCGGATGACGATGCTGCTTTGAATCAAGCGGAAGCACTCATGCGTGCGCTCGCGCGCCAAAATGTAATTGATGGCGGCGCTGGGAACTTCGCGGTGTATTCGCTGCGTAACGCCGGGGCACGCAACCTCGCGAAACTACTCACCGAACTCTTTGAGCAAATGCCAATTGCGACACGCGGTTCGTTAGGCAGGGTCAGTATGGTGGCCGATGATCGCTTGAACGCAGTAATCGTGCACGGTCGGCCTGCGGACCGCAATGTAATCGCCGAATTGCTACAAGTGCTCGATTCCGCCAACGTGCCAGACTCCTTGGCCAACGCGCGGCCACGGCTTGTTCAAGTTGAGTACATGAAGGCCAACGACGTGCTGACGATCTTGGAGGGCGTATATGCCGTGCAGTTGAAGGCCGGTGGCACACGGCCCGAACTCGAAATTCCTCGTGGTGTGTCCGAAGACGTGGCCCTTCTGCTGCGGCAAATCAACGCATCTAGCAGTGGGCCGTTACTCACTTTGGAAGTTGATGAAATCACCAACAGCATCATCGTGCTCGCGCCAACACAATTAAGTTCTGAAGTCGGAACGCTGATTCAAACATTGGACACGAACGCACAAGAGAACGACGCACGCGGTGTCGGAATTGTGACGTTGCGAGGTACGAATGTCCAACAACTACAACCCGCAATCGATCAATTGTTGCGAGCCGGCAGACGACGCCGTTAAGGCAACTCCGAGTTGCGACATACATCCAGAAACACAGGCTTTGGCCGAAGAAATCGGCGCCAAGAAAATTCGAACGACAAGATTTTAGGCAGTTATCCTTCGCCTTGACGCCGCGAGACGCGTCCACTAACCTACCAATCGTACAACCTGCATCCATTGCGGTCGATTGATCACGAAGCCAGCGTGATCCGCCTAATTTATCCTACCAACGGCATCTTACCTGACGACTCATTTATCCCACCACCGAGTCACGAGTCCCGCTAGGAAAGCGACACCCGCACCGAATTCACACTGATTCACACTGTATGGATATCGTTTTTGCGAGTTAACGCGCAATCCATTGCGATGCAAATTGTTGTAGTCTGCGAGCGACTTTCATGAGCGCAACATTGATTGTTCAGTCAGTTACGTCCACTGTTGTGGTCAGTTCATCGTCTCTGCAACGTGCCCGACAAGTGTTGGCACAGGGCGGAACCTGGGACCATGTTGCTGACGAGTTGGGCGTGTCGTCGAGTGACGAGGCCTTGGCAACGGTTGCTAGCACGCTGGGTTTGCAGATCGCGGACCTCAGTCAGTGTGAAGTGGACATTGAAGTCTTACGAGACTTTCCGGCCAAGTTAATTCACCGATATAGCGTGTTTCCGTTGGGACAGGCTGACGATTGCCTAATTCTGGCAACCAGCAATCCCTTCAATATTCACGCGGTGGATGCCGTCAGTGCAGCTGTTGGTCAGCGTGTCACGCCGCTGTTGGCGCCACCTGACGAACTCGACAAGTTGATTAAAAGTCATTTAGGTGTCGGTGCCGAAACGATCGACGACCTGATAGCACAGTCGTCCGACTCGGATGGCGTCGAGATCATGGACGACGTCACGTTCGACGATAGCGAAGCGTCGGAGATGGCGCAGGAAGCATCGGTCGTGCGATTGGTGAACGAGATTCTTTCGGAGGCAGTGCAGTCGCGTGCGAGCGACATTCACATCGAAGCGCAAGAGAGCGGCATTAAGATTCGTTATCGGATCGATGGTGTGCTGCAACGTCAACAGACTCCGCCGGAGATGAATCGATTTCACGCGGCGATTGTGAGTCGTTTGAAAATCATGTCGAAGATGAACATCGCCGAGAAGCGTGTTCCTCAAGACGGCCGCATCAAGTTGCGTGTGGTTGGGCGTGAGATTGACATACGTGTGTCAGTCATTCCGATGTTGCATGGCGAAGGTATCGTGATGCGTGTCTTGGACAAGGACCGCATTCGCTTTTCGCTGCAAGACATTGGCATGCCGACTGACGTCTACGATAACTTCAACCGCTTGATTCGCTTGCCGCACGGCATCGTCTTGGTGACGGGGCCCACGGGTTCCGGCAAGACGACAACGCTCTACAGTGCGCTCAACGCCATCAAGAGCGAAGATACGAAGATCATCACGACCGAAGATCCGATCGAGTATCAGCTGGAAGGCATCAACCAGATTCAGGTGCATGCGAAGGTTGGTCTGACGTTCGCCGCGAGTTTGCGCAGTATCTTGCGCCACGACCCTGACGTGGTGCTGGTCGGTGAAATCCGCGATTTGGAAACAGCCGAGAACGCGACGCAAGCGTCATTGACTGGGCACTTGGTGTTCAGCACTC
>JAGQPK010000307.1 GCA_020426755.1 Planctomycetales bacterium | reverse complement strand
AAAGACATCCGTATGCCACCACGACGCACCAGCATCTCGTTGTCGTTCGCGCCTTCGACATAGAGCACTTCACGTCCCGCCACGTCTTTGGGCTTCAGGAACTTCAGATAGATACTGAACGGCGTGATGATCTCACCATTGTGTACACGTCGGTTGCGCACTTTTGCGTAGGCGAACTCGTGTGGTCCTAACCGACCATCTACGCGTTCTCGTCGCACAAGCACGCACGTGTAGTCGGTGATCTCCTCGCGCACCTGATCGTAACTTTCGTTCGCGACGTGCAATACAGTTTCCAGCGTGGGCTTCGCCGGTGCGTTCGGATCAGGTACTGGCAAACGCAGCGTCGTGCGCTGCTGTGTATCGGTGGTCAAGCTAGGACGACTGCCGACATTCGACACCAAAGACTTGTTATCCTGTGCGACCGACAAATCTTCGCTTTCTGCGTAGCTGCGCGACACGAGCGCCAACAGAACGACGAGACAGACTGTCAAGGCTTGGGCTGCGAACCACACGTAACTGACAACACGATCTAACATGACCGGGTTCCTAAGGGTGCTGTGCCGAGGCGATGTAGGACGAGATGGGATGATGGGAATCGGCCTCGCGCGGCTCACATTCCTAATTCTCAAAACCCGCTCGCTTCTGCGTCTCCCTTGGTTATCCAAAGTAGGAGATTTGCGTCAATCGTTTCGAGCGATTTCGGAACAGGAAATACTGGCGTTATGCCAGCCAGCGCGAGGAGTTTTAACGACTAGGTTGAGTTGGCACGAACGGCCTGGATCAACGTAAGTGTTTGTGCAAGTAACTACGAATCTGGCAAGGACTTCGCTCACCTGCCCCGGATTTGGATGGGATAAGTGAGGGACGCAGAGGAGCGAATACTGCCAACTAGGAAAAGTTTTTAGACGGGATCGGATCGCCGTAGCGATTCATGTCACTATCGTAGCTCACCATTTCCTGTCACGTTGTGAACGGTAAAGTGAGGACGGTGAACCGTACAGTCCACGACCGTGCGATCTTGAATCTGTCGGAGGGCACGACAGGCCGTACAAGGGCGGTGTCACAGAGCGTGTAACTCGTTGTGGTCGATATGAACCCGAGTAGGCGTTGTGCTGCAACGCATGGTCGCGTGCATGACGCCAAGTTTCGCGTTCCGATCGCGCCCACGACTCAAGTTGCTGCAACTCTGCCGACTGTCGCAGATCAATTTGGCGTTGGCGGTGATTCAGCTCACTTAACTCAGCAACACGGTCACGACCGCGATAGTTCCGCACCACATGACGTCGCGCTTCTTCGACTTGCCGACGCGCTAGCCGCGCGTGCTCAAGAATCGCTTGTCGCTCATGACGAACTTGTTCCTCGAGACCGCGGCGCTGCGTTTCAAACGCACGTACAATCTGACCGCGATCACTGGCGTGAGCAGGAGACGTAACGACCAGCAAAAACACACTGGGCAAACCGACGCTCAGCAAGCTAGTCATGATACGGATCAGCGGGCTTGGTCGTTGGTAATTCATAATCAGTTCTCCTCACTCGAAACCGGAGGTTCTCAGGTCGCTTTGCTTGACGTACATGGGTCTAACGCATTCTCGATGCCCAATCGCAACAAAATGGTGAAGTGTTGCTGCGAGAATGTGATAGCTAATCACTGGGCAGGGGCCACTTTGAGTTCGCCGAAAGACGCTAGCCGCGGTTCTCACGGTATTGGAAAGTGGTTCTAAGGCGCAATCGCCAGGGATCCCGTAGGGCTGGGCTAGGCAATCCGCTGGGGCGTTGCCTCGCGACTCACGCCAATACGCTGCGCGATCGCACTCGCAAGCTTGTCGCGCCGCGTATGCGCAGCATTTGGTATCAATCTGATTACGATCACTGGTGTCGGTGTCGTGGACCGGCGACACGTTTGTTGGTAGATTCCTGAGCAGATGCCAGCATGCTGATGGCGGATTTCGCGTCCGCAGTCCGTTGTCAATTTCCGTTAGCCGAGTAGCTTCCATGGCCGACCCCCTGTTAAACCGCCAACTCGGCCCCTACGTGCTGCGGAAGGTCGTCGGCCGAGGCGGGATGGGTGCGGTATACGCGGCCGAGGATACGCAGGCCGGCGGAACGGCGGCCGTCAAGGTGCTTTCACCAGCACTTGCTAGCGATACGAATTTTCGCGAGCGTTTCAGCGATGAAATCGAATCGCTCAAGAAGCTTCATCACCCGAATATCGTGCAGCTACTTGGCTACGGTGAACAAGACGGCCAGTTGTTCTATGCAATGGAGTTGATTGAAGGGGCCAGCCTGCAGGAGGAACTGCGTCAGGGCCGTCGCTTCACCTGGCGCGAAGTCGTTCAGATTGGTGTCGATATTTGCGCGGCACTGAAGCATGCCCACGACCACGGCATCATTCATCGCGATCTCAAGCCTGCCAACCTGCTGTACACCGGCGACGAGAGTGTCAAGTTGTTGGACTTCGGCATCGCCAAGTTGTTCGGCAATACAAGTGTCACAACCGACTCGGTGATGGGCACGGCGGATTACATGTCGCCCGAGCAAGCCGAAGGAAAAGCCGTCAGTCCGCGCACTGATCTCTATAGCCTGGGTTCGGTCATGTACGCGTTGCTGGCCGGTCGCCCGCCGTTTGTTGGCAAAAGCGTGCCGGAAGTCGTGCATAAAGTCCGTTTCGAATCGCCGGTGCCCATCTGTCGCATGGCCAGTGACGTTCCAGTGGAAATGGAACAACTGATCGATCAGCTGTTGGAGAAGCTGCCGCAAAAACGGATTCCAACCGCTCTCGCGCTTTCACATCGCCTACGTGCTATGGAACACGCGCTGTCCGTGCGACCCAATCGTGAGGCGATCGTCGATGAATTCGAAACGCCAGCAGGCGATCCTGGTACTTCGTCACGTACACGCAATAGTTCGATCTCCAGTAACGTCACCGTGCGACTCGATCACCAAGCACTCGAAGGCGAAGACGCTCACGTCGAAGTGACGACGCAAGAAGATGAAATCGAAACGGGTCCAGACCGTTTCGTCACGATCGCCGAAGAACGGGCACGCCAACAAGCGACTAGCTTCTCTTGGTCATCACTCCTTTGGCTCGCACTAGCAATCGTGTTGACCATCGTGGCTTATCAAACGTTCTACTTTTTGTCGCGTCCACCGTCAGCGGATTCGCTAATCGAACGCATGACTGCCGAGTACGACGAGACCAATCCACGGTCACTCGTTAGCATCGAACGACAGATCGATCAGTTCCTGGAGAACTACCCGACCGATCGACGCGCTGAATTTGTCAGCGGACTACGGCGTGACTTGGCGCTCTATCGTTTGCAACGCCGCACCGAAATGACCGCTCGCCGAAACGGTGCCGGCAGCGATACGGCAATCGAAAACCTCTATTTGCAGATCGTACAGAATCTGCATGCCGACCCGACGGGAACGCGGATCAAGCTTCGCAGCCTGATCGATCTCTACCGAGGCGACGCCAGTGCCGACCCCAAGAATCAGCAATACCTGGAATTGGCCCAGCAACAACTGACGCGTCTTGAGGCACTTGAGGCCCAAGAGATCGAACTGCACCTACCTCTTTTGCGGGAACGTTTGGATCACGCCAAATCGTTGCTGCAGGACGACCCGCAAGCTGCTCGCCAAATCCTGACCGGTTTGCTTGATCTTTATTCGTCCAAGCCATGGGCGCAGGAAGCTACCGCGACCGCGCGTGAGTTGCTGGGACAGATCGAACCTACCCCCTCTAGCGAATCCCGCCACGTTACTAGCGGGGAACTGGCAAACTAGGCTGTTCAGCTAAGTAAACAGAGCTGAGTTGGTCAGATTAGTTTCTCTTTCACCACGCGCCATTTTCCTTGGCCTGAAATCAACATCCCCTTAACATAATGATCATGATCCGCTGGAACACGGATCGTTTTCGACGGGGAAAACGGGAAGAGAGCAGAGAGGCAATTTGTATGCGCATTGGTTATCGGGGCAACAATTGGGTGTCGGCCGCGCGGACCTATTTGGAATCTTGGCAGTCTAACGCACGCCGCAACCGGCGGCAGAATGATCGGCGGACGACTCGCACGCGGCAACTGGAATCGCTGGAAGCACGACAAGTATTGGCGGTCGTGATCAGCGAATTTATGGCATCCAACCAGACGACACTGGCCGACGACGCCGGTAAATATTCTGACTGGATCGAGCTGCACAACACGGGCGCGACGGCCGTCAATCTTGACGGCTGGTTCCTCACCGACAATGCGACCAACTTGGATCAGTGGGAGTTCCCGGCGGTCAGCATCGCAGCCAACGGTTACGTAACTGTCTTCGCATCGGGGAGCGATCATGTTGATCCCGCTTTGCCACTGCACACAAACTTCAAGCTCGATGCCGGCGGCGAGTACTTAGGGCTCGTGCAAGCGGACGGCACAACTGTCGCCTCTGAATATGCGCCGGAATTTCCCAAGCAGTCGGACGACGTCTCGTATGGCATCAGCAGCAACGGCGTGGATGTCGGTTATTTCTCCAGCGCAACACCTGGTGCTGCGAATGGAATCGCCATCCCCGATTCGGCCAAGGCAGTCGTGATCAGCGAGATCATGTACAGCCTGCCGCGGGCTGACATTCTCACAGCTGAAGACATCGGTCTGGAGTTCATCGAGCTAACCAATCGCAGCACAAAGGCCATCGACGTAACGGGTTGGCAATTGACCAAGGGCGTCGACTACACGTTCCCAACCGCCACGATTCCGGCCGGCGGCAGAATCGTCGTCGCGGCCGACAAAGCCGCATTCACCGCCCATTACGGCAACATTGCCAACGTCTATGGCAACTGGGTTGGTCGACTCAGCAACAGTGGCGAAACGATCGAAGTCGTCGATGCCAACGGCGGTCTCGTCGACGACGTGACGTACAGCAACGAGGGTGATTGGGCGCAACGCATTCTGGGTCCGAACGACGCAGGCTGGCGTGGCTGGGAGTGGTTTGCGGCGCACGATGGCGGTGGCATGTCGCTTGAGTTGATCAATCTCAACATGTCGAATGACAACGGCCAGAATTGGGCCTCCAGTCAAAACGTCAACGGCACGCCAGGTCAACCGAATTCGGTGGCGGCAGTCAATATTGCGCCCGTCGTCACCAGTGTTAAGCACGAACCGATTCTGCCGCACTCGGACGAACCGGTGACGATTACGGCGAAAGTGGCCGACGACAGCTCTTCCAGTAGCACGGTCCGGCTGCACTGGCGCACGAACGCCACGGGCAACTTCACCGTGGTCACGATGTTCGACGACGGCGTTCACGGCGATGGACTCGCTGGCGACGGCAAGTTCGGCGCAACGATTCCCGCCCAAGCAAACCTGGCTGTGGTCGAGTTCTACGTCGAGGCGCAAGACACGACCGGCCTAACCCGTACCTGGCCCGCGGCGAACGATCAAGGTCAAACTTCCAATGCACTCTATCAGGTGTACAACGCGTTTGATCTCGAACAAGAATGGAACCCCGGCGATCCGGCAATCTACCACGTGATCATGACGCCGGCTGATCGCACCGAGTTCGACAGCGTCGGTCGTAACGACGGTCGCCGACAAAGCGACTCGCAATTCAACGCGACCTTCATCGCGCTGACGCCCAACGACACGGCGGTGCGTTACACGGTCGGTGTTCGTTTCCGCGGCAGCGGTAGCCGCACCGATACCATTCCCAACAATCGCATCAACATCCCGGCCGACAATCCCTGGCAAGGCCGTGCTTCACTGAACATCAACGAGAACAATCCGGACCATCAATTGACCGGCAGCGCGATGTTCCGTTTGGCCGGCCTGCCGGTCGTCGACAATCATGCCGTACGATTGCTTGGCAACGGCATCGATCGCAAGAACGGCGGTGTGTATGCCGACGCGGAAGTCATGGACAGCGGTTTTGCTGAAAACCATTTCCCAACTGACCCCAATGGCAATCTGTATCGCGGCTACCGTCGAGATGAGTCTCCACCGGGTGGCCAGGGTGCCGGACTCGTCTACAACGGCGAGAGTCCCGCGCCATACGTCAGTTACGACAAGAAAACGAACGCTAGCGAAGCGGACTGGTCCGATGTGATTGCCCTCACGCGGATCCTAAATCAGACGACTGATGCCGAGTTTGCCGAGGCCGTTCGTCAAGTCGTCGACGTTGAACAATGGTTCCGAGCGTTCGCGATGAATCAATTGCTCGACAACCAGGAATTCAGCCTCTACACCGGCGACACTGCCGGCGACGACTATGCGATGTATCGCGGCTTGATCGACACGCGCTTCAAGATGGTGCCTTACGATCAAGATTCGTTATTTAACAGTGTGACGCGGAACATCTTTGCACCCAACAACGTGCCCGTGCTGAATCG
>JAGQPK010000306.1 GCA_020426755.1 Planctomycetales bacterium | reverse complement strand
CCTCCACAGCGAGTTTCCGATCCAAGAACCTGCAGAACGTCAACCTGAGTCACAATGAGCTCAGCGGCTGGGACCTGCAGGGCCAGAATCTAAATGGTGCGATTCTAAGTGGATCGAACTTTGCGAACGCCAACTTGAGCGGCGCGAGCGTGTCCAAGGCGGATTTTTCCCAATCAAACTTGAACAGCGCCGACTTCAGCGGGGCTCTACTCATCGATGCAGAGCTCAATTCAGCAGCACTGCTCAATGCAAAGTTCAACGGTGCCGCGATTACTGGTGCGAGCCTGTCTGAAACGACTCGTTTCGGTTTCACTCAAGCACAACTTGTTTCCACAGCCAGTTATCAATTGAAAGACCTGAGCAGAATTGATCTCAGCTCAAACGAGCTTCAAGGTTGGAACTTTCGAGAGCAGGACCTGACAAACGCCAGGTTGGTGGGGTCAACGCTGACGCAAACCGATTTGACAGACGCTATTGTAAGTGGCGCCAACTTCGCAGGTGCGATCGATTTCACACGATCGCAACTTGAGTCGACCGCCAGCTATCGCCTCAAGTATCTACAGGGCATCGAATTGCCATCGATGGATTTGTCTGGCATCGATCTGAGTCAACAAGATCTTCGTGACGCAAGTCTGAAACTCTTGAACTTGACTGATGCGAACCTCAGCGGTGCTAATCTCGCGAACTCACAGTTCTTCAGAACCACGTTCGAGGGCGCAGCGCTTACTGGTGCCCTTGTGACAGGAGCAGATTTCAGCGAGACGACATCACGAGGCCTCACGTTCCAGCAGCTCGCGTCTACCGCCAGTTACGCGGAGAAGAACTTGCGCGGCATCAACCTTAGTACAAATGATCTCACCGACTGGGATCTGTCTGGCCAAGACCTCACCAAGGCGGATCTACGTTCGACGATTACTGGAGTCATTCTCAACGGTGCGAAGATTGAGGGCGCGAACTTGAATGAGACAACTTCGCGCGGCTTTACGCAGCAACAGTTGGTTTCGACGGCCAGCTACCAAAATGGAAACTTGCGAGGAATTGATCTCGGCAACAATGATCTTTCGGGCTGGGACTTCTCCAATCAGAATCTCGCACAAGGCGACCTTCGGTCAACATTGACGGATGCCGTCTTGAATAGAGCTGAGATTACCGAGGCCAACCTCAGCAATACGACCGCACGCGGCTTCACCTACGATCAACTGGCCTCGACAATCAGTTATCAAAACAAGAATCTACGCGGTGTTGATTTCAGCAACAACAATCTTTCAGGTTGGGACTTTCACGATCAGGACCTCTCAAGTGCCCAGTTGGCCAACGTCATTTTAAAGGACGCCGACTTGAGCAACGCTAAGCTCAGGAATGTCAACTTTGTCCAATCGGTAATGAATCGTGAGACGGACCTAGGTGGCGCTGACCTGCGGAATGCGAGCCTAGCGCAGATTAAGGGACTGGTCGCGGATAGTTTTGCGCCGACCACGATCTACAATCAGTGGACGACGTTTCCTGACGACATTCAACCGGAAGCGTTAGGAATGTCCTTGCAGTTGGCTCCGATTGGGGATTTCGATGCGAGCGATACGCTCGACGCCGTCGACATCGAGATGTTGCAGGCAAAGGTCAGGCGGAGAACCAACTTCCTAGGGTTCCCCGATGAAATGTTCGACTTCGACCGCGACGGACGTTTCACTAGCGACGACGTGTCATTCTGGGTCAAAGACCTCGCGCACACCTACTTCGGTGATGTGAATCTGGATGGCGAGTTCAACAGTTTGGATCTCGTCACCGCCTTCCAATTCGGAGAGTATGAAGACGATATCGCTCATAACTCGACGTGGAGCAGCGGCGATTGGAATACCGACACGGAGTTCACGAGTAGCGATCTTGTGCTGGCCTTTCAGGATGGCGGATACGGCCTAGGAGCCCACGGCGCTGTGCCGATGGTTCCTGAGCCCAACGGGATTTTCCTGCTGGCTGGCGGATTGATCGGTGGCATCCGTCACCTACGCACCACGCGTCAGCGCAAGCGCCACGGACGATAATCATCGTTCGCGCGGCACGGCGTTGATCGTGTCGCCTTCAGGCCACCATCTCTCTCGCAATGCTGGCGGGAGAGATTGAGTGAACCAGACGCTCCGCCGTTGTGCGACGTCTACCGTGGGGACGTATTGGCAAAGGAGGGAGTGCTCGTTCGCGACGTTCGCATTGAGTCAATCTCTCTTTACGTAAATCGAGTATCGGTGGTTGCCAGTGCGACATCGTGTCGGTACTTGCGGGGTACTTCCTTGGCGCCGTAATCTGCGTAGATAGACTATCTGTTGTGTTCGGTCACGATTTGCCGAGTGCAGCAGTCGGTCAAGATGCCCGCTGGCGAACTGTTTTCGCAGTGGGCTTTTTTTACGCGCCAATGCGTTAGCGTCACACCGTTTGTCTTGGGGTTTGGCTACTGGCGATCAATCAACTTGTGAATTGGATGAACTTCGAATGACGCGCTCCTTCGTTGCCCACATTCTTTGGGGCTTAGGTACTCTCTGGTCGCTCGATCTGATGACGACACACGGTTACGCGCAGCAATCCGTTGCGCGTCAGTGGAATGAACTGCTACTTGATGCGATCCGAGTCGACACGCCGCGCCCAACAGTACACGCGCGAAATCTCTTTCATCTGTCTGCCGGCATGTACGACGCATGGGCTGCGTATGACCAGACTGCCTTGGGCTACTTCGACCGCGAGAAAATCTCGCAGGTGCCCGCTGATTTGAACGCGGCGCGAAACGAAGCGATCAGTTTTGCCGCATATCGGCTGTTAACAAATCGATTCGCGAAATCGCCCGGAGCCGCCATATCGCTGCCGGCATTTCGCGCCGAAATGCTATCGCTAGGTTACGATCCAGATCTGGAATTGATGACCGGTGATTCTCCGGCCGCGGTCGGCAATCGGATTGCTGCGAACATCCTTCAGCAAGGCCTGCTGGACGGATCGAACGAAATCGGCAATTACTCCGACAACAGTGGCTATCAAACGGTCAATCCGCCGCTAGATGTAAGCCAATCGGGAACGACTCTGCTTGATAAGAATCGTTGGCAGCCACTGCTGATCAACGGCGTCACGCAGAAATTTCTCACGCCGGAATGGGGATATGTTAAGGGTTTCGGTCTCTTCGATCCGGTCAAGGGTCTACCGATCGACGCCGGGATGCCACCCCAGTTGGATGGAGTCGGAGACGAGCAGTTTCGGGCCGCGGTCGTGGAATTGATCCGATACAGCAGCTGGCTAGACGCGAGCGACGGTGTGGCGATCGACATCTCACCTGCGTCGCGTGGCAATGGTTCGTTAGGTGCGAACGACGGAGTTGGATACTCAATGAATCCGATTACGCAACAGTCCTATGCGCCGAACGTCGTGCCGCGAGGCGACTATGGGCGCGTACTGGCTGAGTTTTGGGCCGACGGTCCCAAGTCGGAAACGCCTCCCGGCCACTGGAATGTCATCTTCAACAACGTATCCGACAGCCCGTTACTCGAGAAGCGCATCGGAGGCGTGGGCGCCCTCGTCGACAACTTGGAGTGGGATGTAAAGTCGTATTTTGCACTTAACGGCGCGATTCACAACGCAGCGATTGTCGCGTGGGGCAACAAGGAAGCGTACGACTATGTACGTCCGATTTCGATGATTCGTTACATGGGCGGCCGAGGACAGTCGACGGATCCGTCCTTACCGAGCTACGATCCCGACGGGTTGCCGCTTGTGGACGACCTCATCGAATTGATTACACCCACGACAACACAACCGGGCGGACGACACGAGCAACTCGCCGGACACGAAGGCGCGATCGCGCTGAAAGCCTGGCGAGGCGCTCCCGATTCGCCGGATGCAACCAGCGGCGTCGGATGGATTCTCGCTGCGGACTGGATGCCCTACCAGGCAGAAGGTTTCGTCACGCCAGGATTCGCGGCCTACGTTTCCGGACATAGCACGTTCAGCCGCGCCGGCGCGGAAATCCTGACTGAACTGACTGGCTCCGAGTACTTCCCCGGCGGCCTGGGTGAATACGAGTTGCCTGCCGGAGACTATCTCAAATTTGAAGACGGACCCTCACAAACCATTACGTTGCAGTGGGCCAAGTACTACGACGCCGCTGATGAGGCCGGACTGTCGCGGCTGTATGGTGGCATTCACGTCTCTGCTGACGACTTTCAAGGACGTATCGCCGGATCGTTAGTCGGTCGTGAAGCGTACTTGCTCGCTTCGCAATACTATGCTGGCGTACCAGAACCGATGAGTGCCAGCATGTTGGCACCGGCGTTCTTGTGTTTGGTCGCCTTGAAACGTCGCGTCTGCAGAGCTTAAGGAGACCATTCGGCCTAGCGAACGGACGGGCTGCGGTAAGGCAGCATGGCGAGGACGGAGAGACGCAGCATGGGCAGCGGCGGTGTGCGAAAAGATACGTCGATCGTCGCCATCGTGCTGCTCGGTGGTTTTTTCGTTTCTATGCTGCCGGGCCTCGTGATCGTCGCGTGGCAGGAACTTCAGTTGCAGATACATCGTCGACAAGTCCTCGATCGGATCCATTCCTGCAATCTGCAACAACTTCGATTGGAGGCCGGCGATCTCTTTGCGAGGCTATCGCCCGAAAACTCGGAACTCGACCTGATGCCGCCCGAGCTCCCGCCGGACAGTGAACTACTGCGGCTTTCTCCTACAAGCGTGGCCGTTTCGGAAACTGAAGTGATCGTTCGCTGCATGGGCGGCATGCACTACGTTGAACTGATCGTACGCCGTGAAACGTCGAACAGCGAACCGGACAGTACGCCCAGTCTTTCCAAACTGGCGGATCGGATCTGGCTTTACGACGGTGAATGATGCCGGCGGGAGCGACGTCGCGTACACGTCGATCGGACGAGAGTTCCTTGGTGCGACTTCGGCTATAATACGGCTCTAGTCCGCCTGTTCGATCCTTTTGAGGGATGCATTATGAGATTACTTAGCAAGTTCGCGCTCTCCGCCTTCTTGGCGCTGGGTAGCATCACTAGCGCGTCCGCGGATACGACCGAATCCCCACAGCAACCAATCAAGTTGCTCGAGCAGGCGGTGACGCCGATTACGGAGCCGCCGTGCTCGTACTGTTCCACACAACACGTGAAGTCGGTCATTCAGGGAGACGACCGCGTGATCGCTTGGTTGCGAGCTGCTCACAATGGCGGCGCATTTCCGATTCGTCTGTTCTTGGCGGGCCCGCGCGTCGTTAATGACACGTACGGCCTGTTCTTCTACGACCCCGATGGCGGCTACGTCGCTGCTTACAAGAAAGACTACGGATATCACTTTCACGGCTGGCGGAACGGGGTCATGGTGGTGCAAGGTCGCGATGGAACTCTCTGGTCGGCGTTAACGGGCACGGCGTTCGAAGGTCCTCAAAAAGGAACGCAACTCGAACGGATCCCCAGCCTCGTGACGAATTGGAACTACTGGCTGATGCTGCATCCCGAGTCGACGACGTACGACTTGTTCGATGGTAAACGGTATGCCTCGAACCCTTTGCCCGCGTCAATCAGCAATGACGCACAATTGTCACACGTCCGTCACGATGACCGACTGCCTGTGAGCCAGCCGGTGCTGGGCGTCGAGTACGCGGCATCACAACGCGCATACCCGCTGCCAGCCGATACCGCTCGCGCCTGTTTTCTCGATGAAGTAGACAGTGAGCCGATCGCGGTGTTCTGGTATGGCAATACGCAAACGGCCGTTGCCTTCAGTCGCAAAGTCGACGATCAAGTTTTGACATTCTTTGCCGACGACATCTCGCCAGAGTCTGCGCCGTTTAAGGACAAGGAGACAGGCACACGCTGGTCAATCGCCGGTCGCGGTATAGACGGCCCTCTGCGTGGCCGCGAGTTAACGTGGACCAAGAGCATTCAGTGTCGTTGGTACGCTTGGGCGAGTGAGTACCCGGAAACAACTGTCTTTGCTGCTCCCAAGGCAGTTGAATAACACAGGTGTGGCACATGCATTTACGACTCTGTTTGCTGGCGATGATAGTTGTCTTCGCCGGCATGGTTAGCTACGGCGCCGGCATCGAGGACGCCCACCGCGATGAACAGCCACTTCGTGGTGCCACGGTGCGAGCGACGGACGCGACAGACGCGCGAATCGCCGAACTCAAAGCTGCCGGCCACAACACGGTTGTGTTGATTGTTGACAGCAAGGATGCACCAGCCAAGCAGGCGATTCGCCGTGCGGCCGCGCGCGTTGCAGCGGCAGATCTCGCCACGGGCTATTGGATCGAAGTCGCCCGCGCGCCCGAGCTTGCCGACCAGCATCCGGAGTGGATGGCGAGTCTGCAGACTCACGATGAATGGCGACGCTTCTTTCCGGATACGAAGCGGCCCGCGGAAGACGAAG
>JAGQPK010000305.1 GCA_020426755.1 Planctomycetales bacterium | reverse complement strand
GAGAGTGTGAGTTTTTGAAACTGTCGCCAAAGAGGCCGATTTCGGGTCGTTTGAATTGGCCCTTCTGAGCGATTTCATAACGTCAAATCGTTCTCAATGCCAACAAAATCAAAATCTCAGCACCTCGGTTTTCGGGCGTGCGTAAAAACTCACAGCCTCTACGCGACATAGAATCAGGCCCAGAGGATCTGATGGTCATATTCAGTTCATCCTACGACGGCACTAGATGCATCGTCTATTGACGGCGCTTGCAAATCGTTCCGCGCAGGATGTCGTGTTGCGGAGACGCGCGACGAAGCTCGTGAATGGTACGAGGATTGTGACACAACGAGCATGGCTTTTCACATCATTCGCTCATGTCGCGGTTGTTCGTCTCAAACCATTGCTCGTGGGGCCAGATGATCACGACGCAAGAGTAACGCCACCACGACCCATGCCACGATGGTCACGTTACTGTAGACAGCGTGTCCGATCGCCTGATGCCAGACGAAGTTCCCGTACGTCGTGCTGTCGATGATCTGAGCGATCATCATTCTGCTTGCCATTCCAATCGCATTGGCAATCGGGATCGCGATTGCCAATCCAATCATTCGCAAAGCCGAGATGTTGTTCAACGTTGGTCGCCATCCGCGAGCAGGATAACAGTATAGCCACGTAACGGCGGTCGTCCACAAAATGGCGCCGGCGACAGTAGCGGCTACACCGACGCTCGGACCAGATAGCCCCCCCGCAAATAACAGCATCGCAGTTAACGATGCTGTTGCCGCCGATGCCGACATCAGCGCATTCCCACCGACGTAGCCAATGACCATCCACAACAGTAATTGACGCCATAGTCGAACACGATTCACCTTGCCGAACTCTGCTGCCAAATCATGTGCGTCACCCAAGCGTAACTTAGCAACTGCAAACGCTTCAAACGGCGTGCAGCCTTTTGCTTTCAGCTCAGCAACGATCTCGCGCAAATGTTCATCGAGTTCCAGCAAATCATCAGTCGAAACTGTTCCGGTCTCCGACAAGGCCTGCTGCCAATCACGTATCGCATTCTCTAAGTCGAACATGTTTGAATTCCCCACAGTGAGGCAAGTGTCTGGTGAACGGTGAGCCACTGTTCTTTCTCTGACTGTTGCGCGCGTGTACCGCTGACGCTGAGCCGATAGTACTTGCGTTTCCGCCCGTTTTCCGCTTTCGCCCAGCGACTCAAAATGACTTTCTCCTGCTCCAACCGATGCAGGACGGGATACAGCATCCCCTCGGACCATTCGAGTTCTCCGCCGGAAAGTTCACGAACTTGTTGGATGATCGCATAGCCGTAGTTCTCACCGCGCGCCAGAACGGCCATGACCAAAGGACGAGTCGAGGCAGCGATTAGTTCTCGAGAAATCATCTTGCAGCTCCATTACCTAAGCACGCTAGGTATGGTACCTAGTGCAGCTAGGTGTGTCAATGCTAGAAGCGGATTGAGTGACGATTCCGGAATACTGAGTTTTGCATGACATTCCTCAATCAGAAATCAGAAATCAGAAATCATCATTTCGAAGTTGGTGTCCACGCCGGGGCAGGAACCGACGCTAACGCGTTGCGGCGAACTACGTACCGCGCCGCCGCGTTGCGGCGAACTACAGGAACGGCGAACTACAGGAACGCGATTTACAGTTGCGGCGAACTACGGGGGCACAGCCTTCCGTTCTACGCGCCCTACTGGTTCAGTTCGAAATACCACATGTAATAGCCGAAGGTCCAGAGTCCGGCACCGACCATACTGAGGGCGAACGCGCGGTTCCACCGTGCGCGGTCGTTGGCGGTGAATTCGGCCGAGTAGCGTGCTGATTTGAGTAGCAGGTAGAATGCGAGTGGCAATGCGAACATCGGAAGCATGAAAACTCCGATCCAGGCAGCTAGGTGCGTTTGTTTCACGAGTGCTTCCACATCGATGAAACTTGCTGCTCGTTCCCATTCGTTGTCTGGCGCGACCAGCTCATGGCTGGGTGGCAAGTAAGGATTCTGTGAGCGCGTGCGCGTATCGTCATCACTGCTCGCCCGCGGCAGGATCTCTGGTGGCACGGTTTCCGCATCGAGCGGCGGTGTGGTCGACGCGACTTCACTGCGTGCACCGCCACATTGCCAACAAATATCGAAGCCCGCGTCGACTTCGTGCTGACAAACGCCGCAGTACCAGGGGCCGGCCAGGAGATTCTGATCCTGGATCGATTCGATAATCTCCCGAGCACTTTCGGCATCGGTGGAGCTGGTCAACAACCGCACGCCGCCCAGTGCGGTCCGCAAATGCGACAGCATCGTGTTCGTATTGCCGCCGTCGACAAACGAAACAATGCCGTGTTCGCTGAGGACTGAGCGAACGTAGTTGGCTTCCACTTCGTTGCTGAAGTCGGCGACTTGAACAAGGCGATTGTTCATGGGATATGTCGTTGTCGAATTCGACTGCGTATAACTAGGTCTTGGCTTGAGCGCCCCACAACTTCATTAATTCGATCACCACTTCAACTGCTTGCTCCATTTCTTCCAAGCAAGCCCATTCGAGTGGCGAGTGGGGATTATGTTGGCCCGACGAAAGATTAGGCGTTGGCAGTCCCAATTCCGTCAGCCGTGACCCGTCGGTTCCGCCGCGAATAATCGATTGCTGACAGGCCAAGCCGAGGCGATGGTGGGCGAGTTCCGCGAGCGCGACGGCGCGCGGTTCTTTTGCCAAGCCGTCGCCCAGGTTGCGGTACTGTTGCGTGACGGTGATTTGGATGTCGCAACCTGGAAATTCTGGCCGCACCTCGTCAGCAATTTGCTGCAAACGCTGTGCATGCTCCGCCAAGCGTGGTGTGTCGAAATCGCGCAACAGAACCTTGAGCTTGGCATCGGCAACGCCACCTTCAAGCGTGTACGGATGGAGGAAGCCTTCGCGGTCGCTGGTCGTTTCCGGGGAAAGCTCGCTACGCGGCAGGCGATCGATGAAGGCGGCCGCAACGCGAATTGCATTGACCATCCGATCCTTGCCCATCGATGGATGGATGTTGACGCCTTGAAAATGGACGGTGGCCAGGTCGGCCGAGAAGGTTTCGACATCTAAGTGGCCGGCGGCGGGGCCGTCCAGCGTATAGCAAACGTCGGCGCCGAGTTGTGCGAGATCGACGTAATCGACGCCACGACCGATCTCTTCATCACACGTGAACAAGATACGCAAGTCACCGTGCGGGATGGAGGGATCGGCCGAGACGCGCGCGACCACTTCCATGATGATCGCCAGGCCGGCCTTGTCGTCCCCGCCTAACAGCGTGTTACCGTCGGAAGTAATCAAGGTCTTGCCCAGCACCGAGTTTAGCTCCGGGTTCTCCTCGACACGAATCACTTGCTGCGGGTTACCTGGCAACACAATGTCACCACCGGCATAGTCGCGAATCACCTGTGGCCGCACGTCGCGACCGCTCGTTTCCGGTGAGGTATCGAGATGCGAGTTGAGTGCCATGACGGGTGTCGGTTGGGGGCGATTGCCGGGCAACGTCGCGATCACCAGACCTCGTTCTGTAATCTGCACGTCGGCGAGACCCAGGCCATGCAGTTCGTCGGCCAACATGCGGCCTAGATCCCATTGTCCAGCGCTGCTGGGATACTCATCCGTTTGATCATTGGCAGTCGTATCGATTTGCACATAACGCAGAAAACGCTCGAGCAGTCGGTCAATGCTCATCGTGATTCCTTACTGAAAGATCGGCCGCAGATGGTTCTCGGCGGGCTTTGCTCGCAGCGCTGCCCGTGGTACGTTGCGTCAACAGGAGGAGATTGATGTCAGCAACTGCGCCCGTTCGCTATTTTGTATTAGATGTCGAAAGTGTAGCCGACGGTGACCTGGTTTCCCAGGTGCGGTTTCCGGGCGAAGGTCTCAGCGCGCGCGAGGCGATCGCCAAGTACCGCGAACAACTGATGGAGCAATCGGGTTCTGATTTCATTCCTTATACGTTTCAGATTCCGGTGTCGGTCGTGGTGGCGAAGGTCGGCGCGGATTTTCGTCTGCAGGATTTGGCGTTACTGGACGAACCGCAGTTTCGTCCACATCTGATCACGCAGAAGTTTTGGCGTGGCTGGGAACGTTATGACCGGCCAACGATGGTGACCTTCAACGGTCGCTCGTTCGACCTGCCGCTGCTCGAGTTGGCCGCGTTCCGGTATGGCGTGCCGCTCAAGGCTTGGTTCGCGCTGCAGGCACGCACGTACGATCAACCTCGCAACCGATATAACCTCGAATCACATTTCGATCTGCAAGACCTATGGGTCAACTACGGCGCGACCCGCTTCAACGGCGGCCTGAATCTGGCAGCTCACTTGTTGGGGAAGCCCGGCAAGATGGATGTGCAAGGCGACATGGTGCAGGACATGTATGACGAGGGCCGGTTGGCAGAGATCAACGACTACTGTCAGTGTGACGTGCTGGATACGTATTTCGTCTTCCTCCGCTCATGCGTCGTGACGGGGAAGTTGGAGTTGGAGGAAGAGCACAAGATCGTGGCCGAGACGCGCGAGTGGCTCGAGCAGCGTGCCGAAAAGTCGCCGGCCTATGAGCGGTATCTGTCTGAGTGGGGCGACTGGTCGAATCCGTGGGACGAATAATGCAGCATTATCTCGCGTAGGTAGGGGCGCACATCAATTCAGCAACGTCCGCGATCGTCGAAAGCGATAGCTGCGCGATCGCACTCCAAAGCACGATCGTCAACCGACACGGCGCAAACAAAAACCGCCTTCGCCCGACTAGCGGCCGAAGGCGGTTTTGCCTTGGAGACTCTCGTTACGCTTCGTTCACACCGTTGTCAATCTCGTCGTCAACACCCTCCGCCCACACTTCCGCTTGTCGTCCGCCACGTGGCTTACCAGTTGTATTCGGCGCCAAAATAAGCTCCGTGCAGCAACAGGCAGTCTCCCGCATTAACCTGTCCCGAGCGAGTGACGCTGGCAAATTCGCGTTCTCGCGGGAACTGGCTCGTCGCCAAGCCCACGCCACAGGCACTGACGGCACGATAACCGCCCGTCAGACGCCAGTTGCAGGTTGCTTGATACGCTGCGCCAGCGAATAGTTCGCCGACGAAAGAAATATTGTCTTCAGAGCGGTCAATGTAGTAATTCTCGGATGGCATGCCCGTCACATATGCGTTGCCGTTACCTCCACAGATTCGTTGAAAGTGAGTGATGTGGTTGTTATAGATGCCTAACTTGGAACCGACGTGTACGCTGCAACGACTGCCTAGGCAACGGTCGGCACGCCCACCGATTTGAAAACCAACCAAGTGGTTTTTCACGTCGATGATGTGGTGCAGTTCGTTGTTCGGATCGTCGCCCAACATCGTGTTGTTGTCGGCTGAGAAGATCAAGCCATCGTCAAGCTTGAGGTAACGCACGCCGGCGAGCAGTTCAAAATGAACATTGCCGACGTTGCGATACGGATTACGAATGAAGTTCAATTCGAAGTTGTGAGCTTGAAAGCTGCGTGTCAGCACGTGCATGGCGGCCGGGTTCATGGGCACGCCGTAGTACTGGTCAAGCGTTTGTGCTCCCGCACCGTTGTTGTAGCTGAGTCCTGTATAGAGAATGGCGGACGAGAGATCGCCCGAGTAGTAGCTGTTATATGCCGTCGCGGTTTGATTCGAGGGGAAGAAGCCCCAGTAACCGGCGGCCACGCTCCAGCAGTCGTTTAAGTAGCGGCCGACCCAAGTCTCGAAGCCACCACCAAAGTGATTGCCTGTCGAGTTGGTCGTCAGGGCTGGTGGGAACGCGGCAGCACTGTCGTAGCTCAAGTAGGTCGGAAAGTTATTGCGGCGGTTCATGTACAGGCCGTAGATGCCACCGAACCACTTACTGCCGCAACCGCAACCCACATCGCACATGCCGTCGTTGCACCCGCAATCTCCGGACGTGCTGCCACACTCGTTGCAACCACCGCCCAGGTCCTGGACGGTGATCGGTCCGTTCATGTAGTTGTTCGGGTAGGCGGACAGGCTTTGCGAAATCTGGTTGGAAATTGGCGTGGGTGCCAGGCCTGAGCCATGCGGCGTATCGCTGGGACTCGGCAACGAGTTCTCATCGATTACCGGGACCTTGGGACCTTCATCCAATCGTCGAGCAGTATAGTGACGGGACGGCGACAGGAAGCTGCCATTCCAGTCTCGATCCGCGCCACCCCAGGGGGATTCGGCGCGAACGAGAGCGGGAGCAGCCCACAGCGTGAGCGCCGCGCCCCAACAAAGTATTCGTTTCATCATGTGTCTCCTTACGTCGAAAACGCTCGCCAGTTATCCTGGCGCTGCGCACTGGTAATGAACCGAGCGACGAAGACGTAGAAGTGCTGCATGATGGAGTCCGTTCCCCACATCGCAGTTCCGTTGCGCACTAAGAACGCTTCTT
>JAGQPK010000304.1 GCA_020426755.1 Planctomycetales bacterium | reverse complement strand
CATTCGCCAATGACCAGCAAGTCGAGCTCCGGATGACGCTGTGCTACGGGCAGAAAGGCGCGGATCGCTAGATCGATCCCCTTCCGCTCGATCGCAGATCCTAGAAAGACGAGATAACGTCGCGTGGGGGAGAGTTGCAATTGCTGACAAACCGCGTCTCGCAGTTGCGGTTGGGGTGCAAAACGCTGTACGTCGACTCCGTTCGGGATACGGATAATCTGTTGACTGGGCACACCGGCCTGTTCGCAGCGTGTCGTCAGAGCGCGCGAGAGTCCGATTGTTTTCTCTGCCACGCGGAAGCAGGCTCGTTTTAACGCGGTGGAAACTCCCAGCAGGCTGCGCTGGAACGACAGTGGATCGTCTGCACCGACCAACGACACTTGGATGAAGTTGCGACGACCCAGCCGAGCCGCCAGCCAGAACACGGGCCAAGCGAAATCACCCACGACGTACCACTGCAGGATATCACCTCGCTGCATACGAAAGATGACTGCAAAAGCAATTGCCCAATGAAATGAGAGATCTCGCAACAATCGATTGAGCTGTCGCGCCGCTTGTTGCAGTCGCGGGATCCCACGCAGGAATTGCCAACTACCCAGCGGAACCACCGGCAAATAATGGATCACGACTCGGTCAAGAACCTGGCGTTGTCCACGCAGACCAGTCGCTTCATGGTCGGCGAGTGTCAGCACTTCGACGCGGAGGCCGCGATCGACCAAGCGTGAAAGAATCTTGTGGGCCTGAATCGCAGCCCCGGAGAAATTGGGTGCGTAATACTCACTGATGGCCCAGACTTTGGGTTCGCCAGTCGTTCCCGTTACATATTCTGGGACCGGAGGTGTGTTTCTTTGCATCGTTAACCGTTAAATTACCGGCGGTGTTACCGTAACAATGAACTGGTCTCGTGGTTGGCCGGCGGAGTTAATCAATGCGTTTGCAATTCAATCGGTTGGTTGCCAGTGCGGCGTGCCTACTCGTCACTCATGGCTGCGCCGCGGGACTCCTTGCACAATCGCCAGCGACCGGCGTCGCCTTTCGTAGCGATCAGGGCAAAGCTCGAGCTCCAGCCGACGAGATAACGCTGCCAGTTGATCTCGACGCCGCAGATCGACTCGTCTGGCGCTGCCCGCTGCCAGCGGGGCATTCGACACCTTGTATTCACGGACAGCGCGCCTATCTCACGGGCTATCGTGAAAACGAATCACAAATGGTGACGATGGCGGTGGACTTGGCCGCTGGAAAGCTGCTCTGGGAACGCGTCGCTCCGGCCACTCGGCTTGAGCCGTATCATGGCACAAGTAGTCCGGCCGCCGCAAGTGTCGCCTGCGACGGCGAGTATCTATATGTATTCTTCGGTAGTTACGGGCTACTGTGCTACAACTTGGCCGGCGATCAAGTCTGGGCCGCGCCGCTCGGACCGTACCAGGATGAGTTCGGTTCGGCCAGTTCGCCCGTGATTGCCGGTGACAACGTGATCCTCAACCAGGATCACGACGCACACAATTCCTTGATTGCCTTTGATCGGCGGACAGGTCAGGTCGCTTGGCAAGTACCACGTGATGAGTTTACGCGAAGCTATGCGACACCCGTGGTCGCGCAGATTGATGGCGAAATGCAACTCGTCGTCGCCGGTGCGCTGACGTTGACTGGCTACTCGGCGAAAACGGGTGAGCGGCTGTGGTGGTTTCATGGTCTGGCGCGGATCGTTAATCCGACGCCCGTGGTCGAGGGCGACGTCGCGTACGTCGTAAGTTGGGCACCAGGCGGGGATCCAGGTGAGCGGATCACGATGGAGGATTGGAGCGGCGCCGTCACGCGGTACGATCAGAACGGCGACGCCAAGCTGCAGAAGTCCGAGCTCACCGATCCGGAAGTGTTGCAGCGTTTCTACCGCATCGATCTCGATCAAGACGGTGGTCTTAACGAACAAGAATGGCAAAAGCAGGCCGATGTGTTTCGTCGCGCCGAGAACTCGGTGTTCGCGCTCCAGTTAGGCGGCCGTGGTGAACTGCCGGCCGATCGGTTGCTGTGGAAATACGGACGTGGCTTGCCGTATGTGCCGAGTCCAGTTGTCCAGGACGGGATCCTGTTTATGGTCAAAGACAGCGGGATCCTGACGTCGGTCAATGCGGAGACGGGCGAACCCATCAAACAAGGACGACTCGCCGGGCGTGGAAACTATTACGCATCGCCAGTGGCCGGGGATAACAAGGTTTACCTGTGCAGTGAGTCCGGCGTCGTCTCGATTGTGACTGCCCACGGAGCCTGGACGTTGCTCGCTTCGCATGATCTTGCCGAAACCATGTATGCGACGCCTTCAATTGTTGATGGAAGACTTTTCCTCAGGACCAGCCAGGCGCTCTATTGTTTTGCGGAACCGGCTGGCGCGGAGCGCTAAGATGCTCGCTCTTTTGGCGCGCATTGATTAGGCCACGTGGTGGAACGAATGAATCAGCGATACGTAGGCAAGACCGTCGTGGTGACGGGTGGTTCTGCAGGATTGGGTTGGCATTTGGCTTGCGCATTCGCAGCTGAAGGCGCGCGGGTTTATATTTTAGCGCGTGATGCCGACCGATTGAATGCAGCGGTGGAACGCGCGTCGACCACAAATCCACTCTACGGTGTATTGGTTGCTGATGTCACTAGCGACGAGCAAGTTGATGCGGCAATGCTGCGGGTCGCTCAGGAATGCGGGCGTCTCGACGTGCTCGTCAACGCAGCGGGAGTTTCGCATCGCGGTGCCGTCGTCGATACGACTCCCGAACAGTTTCAGCACCTTTGGGAGCTCAACTTCTTGGGCCTGGTGCGCTGTGTTCGCGCCGCAGCGACCCACGCGGAACTTCTCCGTCGTGGTACGTCGATCGTGAATATAGGCTCGCTAGCCAGCAAGATCGCATCGCCGTATCTCGGCGCCTATCCAGCTTCCAAGTTTGCCGTGGCGGCATACTCGCAACAGCTAAGGATGGAATGGGAGCCGCAAGGTGTGCACGTGCTGCTCGCCTGTCCCGGTCCGCTCCGCCGCGACGACGCCGGCAAGCGTTATGATGCGATTGCGGCGGACTTGCCGGAAGCCGCGCGGCGACCTGGTGGAGGTGCCCAGCTCAATCTTCTTGACCCACAGGTGTTTTCACGTCAGGTGGTGCAGGCCTGCGTCGACAAACGCCTCGAATTGGTCGTGCCTGGCAAGATTCGCTTACTTACGGCGTTAGCCCAGTTTTTTCCGCGCTGGGCGGACCGCACGATTCGTCGAAAAACGACCGGCACATGAAGTCGCTCCCGGTTGCGTGAACGTGATCAATGTGGCACCATGTCGCCTTAACTACTAACGTACTAAATAGATAGCTACACGGTTCTAGGTGGAGAAGGTCGATGGCCGCATTCCCTGAAGTAGGCAAAGTTGTTTACGAAGGTCCTCAAAGTAAGAACCCGCTTGCCTACAAGTGGTACAACCCTGACGAAGTCGTCGAAGGGTTGACGATGAAGGAACACCTGCGCTTCAGCATCGTCTACTGGCACACCTTCCGCGGCACTGGTAGCGATCCGTTTGGTGCCGGCACCATGATTCGTCCTTGGGATGATGGGACCGAATCGGTTGCGAACGCACAAAACCGTGCCCGTGTGGCATTTGAATTTATCGAAAAGCTGGGAGCTCCCTACTACGCTTTTCACGATCGCGACGTCGCACCGGAAGGCGCAACGTTAGCGGAGTCACATCGTAACTTTGAGGAAGTCGCGAAGGTTTTAAAGGAAGAGCAGGAGCGCACGGGCATCAAGCTGTTGTGGGGTACGGCCAACCTGTTCAGCAACCCGCGCTACATGCACGGTGGCGCGACGACCTGCAACGCTGACGTATTTGCCTATGCGGCTGGCCAAGTGCGTAAGTGTCTGGAAGTGACTCACGAACTGGGCGGCGAGAACTACGTGTTCTGGGGTGGTCGCGAGGGCTATCAGACGCTGTACAACACAGACATGAAGCGCGAGCTGGATAACCTGGGACGCTTCTTCCACATGGCGGTGGAGTATGCTGACAAGATTGGCTTCAAAGGCACGTTCTTGATCGAACCGAAGCCCAAGGAGCCGACGAAGCATCAATACGATTCCGATGCGGCGGCCTGCATCAATTTCCTCCGCGCCTATGACTTGACCGATCGATTCAAGCTGAACATCGAAACCAACCATGCCACGTTGGCAGGGCACTCGATGATGCATGAACTGGATTACGCCGGCATGCAACGGCTCCTGGGTTCGATCGACGCCAACACGGGTGATCTGCTGTTGGGTTGGGACACGGATCAGTTCCCCACCGACATCTATCTCACGACTCAAATCATGTGGGTGCTGCTGAAGTACGGTGGCATTGCACCCGGTGGCGTTAACTTTGATGCGAAGGTGCGTCGCGAGAGTTTCGAGCCGATCGACCTGTTCTACGCTCACATCGGCGGCATGGACGCCTTCGCTCGCGGCCTGAAGATCGCCGCCGCGATTCGTGCCGATGGCGTTCTGGCCGATATGGTTAAGGACCGCTACGAGAGCTGGACGCGTGGCGTCGGTCAAGAGATCGAAGCCGGCCAACATTCGCTTGAGTCGCTGGAGAAGTACGTGTTGGGTAAGAGCGAAATCGAACCCAATAAGAGTGGGCGGCAGGAGCTGTTCGAAAACCTGGTCAATCAGTACATTTGATCTGCTGCCGTTTCAACTCAACGACATTGAGTTATTTCCGGGGCGTCGCGACTATGTCGTGACGCCTCGATTTTTTTGTTAGTAGACAGGTGTACTTTGAGCTCGATTCGCTTCATCTACTTTGATCTTGGTAACGTGTTGCTCAACTTTGACCATGGCATCGCTTGTGCACGCATTGCTGCGGGGGGATCACGTAGTGAACAAGAGGTCGATCAGCTCATTTTTGGCAGCGGTCTGCAGAATCGATTCGAATCGGGCGAAATCGCCGGCGATCGATTCGCGCAACAAGTTGCGGTGGATACGGGATGGCAGGCAGAGCCGTCGGAGTTGCTGGAGATCTGCAGCGACATCTTTGATTTGAATGCAGCCATCGTGCCGGTCGTTGCGCACTTGAAAGCCGCCCAACATCGGCTCGGCATCCTCTCGAACACATGCTCCGCACATTGGGATTGGGTCTATGGCGGACGTTATTCGATTTTGCGTGGCACGTTTGAGCAGCTTGTGTTGAGCTATGAAGTTGGGGCGATGAAGCCGGCGCGGTCGATCTACGACGCCGCGATTGCGGCGGCCGGTGTTCCGGCCGAAGCGATCTTCTTTACGGATGATCGCGAGGAAAATGTGGCAGGGGCGCTGGCTGCTGGGATTGATGCCACGCTGTTTCGCGGCACACAGGCGTTGATCGACGACCTTCGGGCGCGCGGAATCCGCTGCAACATCTAACACCAAGAACGGGTCATTGCAGTTCGCGGATCTTGATGTCAGTGTACCAGGCTTCTGACGGTGGACCGCCGTGGATTTGGACTGCGATCACGCCATCGCGTTCGATGTCGGCGTCTTGTTCGCGATAATCGACGGTCAGCACGCCGTTGAGCCAAAGTTGAATGTGATCGCCTTCACAACGAATGCGATAATCATTCCACTGGTCGGCATGGACCGGCGGAGAAGTTTGACCGGCGGACTGTTGCGCCAAGACTTTGTTGCGACGCGATTCGTCGTATAGCTTGCCCCACCAACCTTCGCCCATATCGGCTTGGTAACCGCTGACTTCGTGATGGTTCGGGATCCGCTTTGTGCGGAATTGGATGCCGGCGTTAGCACCTGCGCCCACAAGTTTGCACTTCAATTGCAGTTCGAAGTTTTGGAATTGCTTTTCCGTACAGAGGAATTCGTTCCGCGCGACGGCTTTGTCCAGCGACCCGCCGACGATGGCGCCGTTTTCGATACGAAACACGTCGAGATTGCCTTCCCAACCGGCGAAGGTCTTGCCGTCAAACAGGCTTATCCAATCTGCCGCGTCAGTAGCTGCTGTTTTGTCTTGTGCGACAATCGTGCTAGGCGCGGCCAGGGATAGCGCCGCAACGAGAAACGTCGTTGGTAGAAGCAGCCTAGCAATTGCATGCTCCAATTGCCGACGAGTCAGTTGAGAGCAGTCTGGGCCGATTGTGTTGAGTGCCATTGCAAACGCCTTCTGTGTCGGGAGGAGAGAGCGGTTCCACACTATTCACGAGGGGCGAGGCCCTCTAAAATCGCAAGTTCTCGAAATGTACCGTGAGCCGCGGAGAATCACAATGAGCGACGTTCTGAACAAGTACAGCCAACGTATCACCCAGCGCAAGAGCCAGGGCGCCTCGCAAGCCATGCTGTACGGCACGGGGATGTCCGAGGCCGACATGGACAAGCCGCAGGTCGGTATCGCCAGCGTTTGGTACGAGGGCAACACTTGC
>JAGQPK010000303.1 GCA_020426755.1 Planctomycetales bacterium | reverse complement strand
GCCAATGGCGCCAAGTTGTCCTGCGTCCGGTTCGGGTACACCGCTTATAACGAGTTGCCCGGCCGACAACCGCGCGCCAATCCCAGCGAAGTCGGACGGCACACCGGCGGGATCTTCAAGGGTCAGTGAGAACGGTCCCGCACCTTCCAGCAGTCCCGTCGTGTCAAAGGTAATCCACGCCAGGATGCCGTTTGCAGAGACGGTGCCTGACGTCGTCGCCGTGGCCACGACCCACGCCTGGGGAAAGTCGGCGATGGTGGTTTGGCCATCGTGTCGCCCAGCGAAGATCGTTCGGTTCGTCACATCGACATCGGTAATCACCGGTCCCAGTTTACCAGTGGGCGAAAAATCTGGTCCGCCCTGCTCGACGGAGACATGCAGGTTTAGGCCCTGCACAGCGTCCCCTCCCGAAACGTACAGCGGCACAGCCTGCCCCGCATAGTCCGGCGCCAAATAGATCGTGCCCGGATCAATGATGGGTGCCGCGAGAATGGACGTGGACTCAAGCAGACTCCAAACTCCCAGAGTGAGACCGATCAACGTCATCAATGTCTTCATTGGTACTTCCTCGTCTGCTATGCCACATAACTACTTGTCGAACGTTGCTTGCGGAGCGACGCCAGTCGGCCAATCGTCCTGTCAATCGGAGACCAAACATCAGTTTGTTCAATCGCCGCATCAGTCAATGCGTCAGTCGTCTCATCAGTCGCCTTGAATCGTCGTCGGCCGTTCGTTGCCGCCATCGCCTCCCATTCAATGACCACGGCAGGGACCGGCGGAGCGATCACCACGATTTGCATTGGCGGAAGCCCACCAGACGGGAGCACGGAACCTTGAATCCGCAGATCCTGCAAGAGAAACTCACGAGTCAATCCGACAGGCAGAATCGCCCCTGCATAAATGCTCGATACACCGCTCGTTCTCAGTAGAAAGAATTTCGTCGGCGTACACGGCTCAAAGGGCGGCAACATTCCCCGACAGTTGGCTACTAAGAAGCTGCCGCTGGCCGAGACGATTTCCAACGTCGTCATGGGTGGATCCGACTCAACCGTAACGTCACCGGTGCCTGCATTATAAATGAGATACGTACCGCCCGGGAAAACCTGGAGCGTGATGTTTTCGAGCGGTGAACCGGTCGCACGCGTACCAGTTATTGTGACGTCCGCAGCTAAGGCGGCGAAGCTCCAATTGGTTGCCGCAACGTTACCAAAGGAGATCTGACTGAACCCCGCCGCGTCGTACTTGACGATCTGCGTGTCGGTATCCAAGTCCTGCGGTCCGCCAAGATTCTGCGCCGGCTCGCCAGTAAAGATGCCGCTCGCCGAGGTGATCGTCAGTGAGCTGAGTACATGCGGGGTATCAACTGACAACTCGCCCGTTTCGCGGTTGTACGTTACAAACGTGCGCCGCAGGTCGGGTTGATAGAGCACTTCTCCGAAGTCAAGCGATTCTCCTCCGATGCGAACCACCTGAGCGCTCAGATCGCTCATAACAAAATCATGGGTCAAACCATCTTGAGCCACGGGTCCCAAGTCGACGAAATAAATGCCTTGCCAATCGTACTTAAAGATCCGATTGTCTGTGTCAACATCTTGCTCGCCAGTTAGGCCCTCTGACGCGGCACCCGTAAAAACGCCGCTCGCCGAAACAAGCTCAATCGATTCGAGCGGCACGCTGGAGCCGATTGACACTTCGCCGGTCGCCGCATCGTAGTTGACAAACGCGGAAGGTGGCAAAACGCGTACGACGTCAATTGTCAGTTGTCCCAAACCGCCGCCGCCAACACGAGTGCCGTTGATCGTGAGATCGTCAAGTACGAATGCCTCAGTTAGGCCGGGGATGGCGATCGATCCCAACCGCACGGTACGAAATCCGCTGTTGTCATATTTGGCAATCAACTCATCGGAATCAATATCCAACGGCCCATTCAAGTTCGATGCCGCGTTACCACGAAAGATCGACCGCGCTGAAGCGATCTCGAGCGAAACTAAGTCGACGTTGCTCCTGACCGTGACATCACCCGACGTCGAGTCGTAGGTAAACTTTGTCACACCGACATCAGGAATCACATCGAATGAGATTTGCGCAATCGCTTGGCCCCCCAGCAGCGTGCCGCTGATCGTAATATCGCTCGTCACAAACTCGGAGCCCAGTCCAGCCGGTGCGACATTACCGAAAGAAAACTCACGGAAGCCGCGACTATCTTGTTTGACGAGTTGGTTGTCCGTGTCAACGTCGGATGGTCCGGTCAACTGTTCGGCGGGTGCACCGGTAAAGATCCCGGCGACCGAGTACAAGGCAAGTGACTCCAGCGTCACGTTCGTCTCCACACGGAATTCACCGGTGCTATCATCGTGAATCACTTGAACAACAGGCGCCAACGGCAGTACAAGCAATTCAACTGGTGACACGGTACCGTCACCAACTACGGCAGTCATCGTCACATCCGTCGCGACAAACTCAGGAGTGAGCCCCGCTTCCGTAACGGCGCCCAGCGCCCAGTTCGTGAAGCCGGTATCGTCGTACTTATAGATGCGAGTATCGGAATCCACGTCCGTTGGACCGTCCAACGATTGCGGAGTAGCTCCGCTGAAGATCCCACGCGCGGAGACGAAATCAATGGAGGTCAGAGGCGGATTGCCTTCCGCAAACCACTCACCAGTAACGGCATCGTACACGACGCTCGTTTGATTCACCGCTGGAATCACGACCAATTCAAACTTACCCAACCGCCCGCCGCCGAACCGCGAGCCGTCAATGCTTAAGTCGCGTTCCAGAAAACTACGCGGCAAACCAGCACGTGCCACCGGGCCCAAGTTCAAACTACTCATCCCATCGGGTGCCAACTTGAAGATCTTGACATCCGTATCAACGTCGAACTGCGCACCCAGATTCGCAGCCGGACTTCCAGTAAAGATACCGCTCGCCGACCTAATCTCGACGGTCGTGATTAACAAGCTGGATTCGACGGACAATTCCCCCGTATTCGCGTCGTAGATGAACTGGGTGCGTACCGGTTCCGGCAGCACAGCAAGCTCGATCGGTCCGACCGGATCACCACCCAACAATGTTCCATTGATCGTCAGATCGGCCGCCATATACGCCTCATCCCAACCTGGCTGTGCGACAACCCCAAACGTCATGTCACGAAAGCCGCCTGCGTCAAACTTGTAGAGTCGACTGAGGCCAAGCTCATCGTCTGGTCCATTGAGATTTTCGTGTACGTGATGATCTTGCAAGACGCGCGACTTCGAAATGACCTCCAGACTTTCGAGCGGCGCGTTCGACTCTAATTCAAACGCGCCCGTGGTTGCATCGTAAATGAGACGGACTTCATTTTGCTGAGGTGTCACCGTCAACGACAAGCGGTTGAATGTCGAGCCATCTGCTCGCGTGCCAGAGAAGGACAAGTCACTCGTCAAGAAACTCGTCGTGTAGCCAGTGTCGGCGACGTTGCCGAGTGACAAGACAACAAACCCAGCGGCGTCTTCCTCGAACAGGCGTGTGTCAGTGTCAACGTCCAGCGTACTCGCGGGCTCGCCGGTGAAGATTCCGGCAGCCGATACAATCTCGATTGACGTTAACGGTTCGTCGGCTGCGATGGACACTGCGCCGGTGGCCGCATCGTAAAACAAGCTGCCAGCAAATTGCCCCGTGACGACGAAGTGCACGTCATCCGATTCGATCGGGGATCCATCTGGGTGAAAACCAAACACGGTCAGATCGCTGGCAAGAAATGACGGATCCAGATCAAGCGGCAGCACGGCAGGGTAATCGACTGCAGAGAAGCCATTGGGTTCGTACTTGTAAACCGTGAAACGGTCAAAGTAACCATTGGCACCCAGATTGGTCGGCCTTCCTCCGCGGAAACTGCCAGATTGTGAATTCAACCCGATCTCGATGACTTCCGTAGCTGCGCTAATTGATAAACTGCCCGTTCCGGCATCGTAGGTCACGAACACGTCGGGGATCTGCACGTCGATTCGATCTACCGGATCGCCGCCGAGCAACCGTACATCGAAGCTAAAATCATCGCCAACAAAGGGTTGCGTGAGCCCAATCTGGGCCACCGGACCAAGTTCTATGGTGAGGAAGCCGCGTTCATCACGTTTATATATCCGCGTGTCGGTATCGATATCATTCGGGCCGCCCAGCCCGCTGGCGACGTCGCCGGTAAACACGCCGCTGGTGGAGAGTATATCGAACGATTCGAGCGGGGCATTTGAGGTGACCACCAGCGTACCGTCACTCGCGCGGTAGTCAACGTCGACGACGCTGACCTGGGGGATAACAACAATCTCGATTCGACCGAGACCGCCGCCACCGACTCGCGTGCCGTTCAATACTAAGTCTTGTGACAAGAACGTCGACGTGAGTCCCATCTCGGAAACGGAACGCAGAGTCAGACTACCAAAGCCGCTATCGGAATGCTTGACTAATTCGTTGTCGCTATCAACATCGTCGATTCCCGTGAACCCTCCAGCGGGTTCACCGGTGAAGATGCCTCGCGCGGAGACGATCTCCAAAGAGGTCAGTGAGAGATTGGTAGTCACACGCACATTGCCGTTGCTTGCATTGTAGGTCAACGTGGTCACACCCAGATCGGGAATCACTTCGAACGAAATCTGCTCAAGTGATTGCCCGCCGAGTAGCGTGCCACTAATCGTGATGTCACTCGTCACAAACTGAGGGTCGAGACCTGGCGGCACCACATTGCCAAATGAAAACTCTCGGAAGCCACGCTCGTCTTGTCTGACGATCTGCGTATCTGTATCAACGTCCGACGGTCCGCCCAGGTGCTCAGCCGGCGCGCCGGTAAAGATACCGGCGGCCGATTGCAAAGCGAGCGACTCCAAGGGAACGTTCGTTTGGACGCGAAATCCACCGGTCGCTTCGTCGTGAATCACTTTGACATCAGGCTTCAACGGGACCACCAGCAATTCGACCGGCGACTGGGCGCCAGCGCCGCTGATGGCAGACATCGTCACATCCGTCGCTAGGAACTCGTGAGTAAGCCCGGCTTCAGTCACAGTGCCCAACACCAAATCGCTGAAGCCAGCATCGTCTTGCTTGTAAATTCGGGTATCGGAATCGATGTCTGTTGGACCATCTAGCGATTGCGGAGTTGCTCCTGTGAAAATACCGCGTGTGGAAACGAGATCTAAGGAGGAAAGCGGTGGATTCGCTTCCACAAACCACTCGCCGGTTACCGCGTCATAAACAACGCTCGTCTGGTCGGCCGCAGGGATCACCACCAGCTCGAATTGCCCGAGTCGACCGCCAGCAGCCCGTGAGCCATCGATGCTCAAGTCACGTTCCAGAAAACTTCGTGGCAAACCAGCACGCGCGACCGGTCCCAAGCTGAGGTTGCTAAACCCGGCCGGCTCCACTTTAAACACCTTGACGTCCGTGTCGACATCGAACTCTGCCCCCAAGTTCGCAGCTGGGCTGCCTGTGAAAATGCCGCTCGCCGAAATGATCTGTAAAGTTGTCAGCGACAGAGCAGACTCAATCGACAGCTCACCGGTGTTTGCGTCGTAGATGAACTGAGTCAGCACCGGTTCCGGCAGCACGACAAGCTCGATGTTTTCGATCGGATCGCCCCCCAGCAAGCGGCCGGTGATCGTCAGATCCGTCGCCACAAATGACTCTGTCCAACCGGTTTGGGCGACGACTCCGAACGAAACGTTACGAAATCCATCGGCAGCAACCTTGTGCAGCCGAGCGGTAGTAAGGACATCATCCGGCCCGGCGAGATTTTCATGCGCTTGATTGACCTGCAGAATGTACGATTTGGAAATAACGTCGAGGCTCTCGATCGGCGCATTTGTTTCCAGTTGGAACTCGCCGGTCGCGGCATCATAGATCAATCGAACTTCGTCCTCTTGCGGCACCACGACCAACTGCACGTTCTGCAGCAGTTGTCCGTCGACGAGTTGCCCGGAGATCGTCAAGTCCTGACTCAAGAACGTACCGGTTAAGCCCGTCTCCAAGACGTTGCCGAGATCAAGCTCAGTAAATCCGTTCAGATCATGTTTGAGCAACAACGTGTCAGTATCCACATCGTCCGGTCCCGCTAACCCTTGAGCCGGTTGCCCGGTGAAGCTTCCTCGGGAGGAACTGATCGTCAAACTCGCGATCGAGTACGGACTGTCGACCGACAACTGCCCAATCGCAGCGTCGTAGGTCACAAGGGTGGGCTCGACCGTTTCCAGGACAATGAAATCCCAATTGCCCAGGCCGCCACCCGGCAAGACAGAGCCTTGGATGCTAAGATCGCCGCGTAGAAACTCTTCTGTCAAATCCACTGGCAGGTCTACGTAAAAGTCGTAGAAGCCAGCCGTCTTGAGCACGAACACTTTGTTGGGCGTGGCAACGTCAAACGGTGGCAGAATTTGCCCTGCTAAAGAGGAAG
>JAGQPK010000302.1 GCA_020426755.1 Planctomycetales bacterium | reverse complement strand
AGGGCCGGTATTGCCTGTGTCGCCATTGCCAGTGTCCCAATACCAGTGCCAGTTGTAATGGCTCCGTTTGGGATTGTAGGGACGCAATGGCGCCGGGCCTAACCATTGGTCGTAGTGGAAAGCGGCCGGCGGCAGCCCGTCTGCTGCCATGCCGTACGAGTCGCGTGCTTTGAATACCAAGGCGCGTGCCAAATAGATGTCACCAATGCCGCCATTGTGAAGGAAGTCGATGGCCTGGCGTACATTGACGGCAGAACGATTGTTCAAACCGACCTGCATTCGCACTTTGTATTTTCGCCAGGCCTCAATCATCTGGCGTCCTTCCCAAATGTTGTGTGAGGCGGGCTTCTCGACGTAAACGTGTTTCCCCGCTTGGCAGGCCCAAATCGCAGCCAGCGCATGCCAATGGTTGGGCGTGACAATTGAGACCGCGTGAATCGTCGGGTCGTCAAAGACTTTGCGCAAGTCCCAATGGGCGCTAGGACGAGATCCGATTCGCTGGTCCACAAGCTGCAAAGCAGGTTCGAATAGCGCCTCGTCCGTATCGCAGATCGAACTGACCTGAATGTTGTGGCTGTCCCTCAGTTCGCACCATTGCCGCAGATGCACGGTTCCTTGGTTGCGCACTCCGATCACCGCCAGGTTGATGCGCTCATTCGCACCCACGATCGCCGCATAAGACTTCGCGCTCCGGCCGATTCGCGACACTGCGATACCTGCCGCTCCGATTGCGCTCGACTTCAGGAAGTCCCGTCGGTTGCCGTTCTTGATTTCCATGTCGCGCCCTTGCGTGAGAAGTTGCCGGACTCGCCGACAACATTGAGCATGAGTTGCCAATTGTCCGGCACATCATGGCGTAGGGGCTGTTCCATGTCAACAAAGTTGGATCGTGACGTGAACTGATCTCTTAGTATCTTCGCTTAGGGGCCCGTCCAAAAAGTCGTGGGGAACCGCCTTGGAAAACACGCAACGACTACGTGATCAACTCGACAGACGCCGCGCGACGCCGTTCGGTGTCCACGAGTTCGATACCGGACTGTGTTGGAGCCAACCAGTCTGCGCCGCACTCGTCGCAGCGGTTGCTTGTTACGACTCGCGGGCGGCGGCAGCTTGGACAGCTATCGATGATGACCGCGGGATAAATGGCGAGCAATGCCAGCGGCCCCGCCAGGCCCAGGCCGCATGTCGCCAGGACCCACACGGCAAGTTTTCGATTCGAAAGTCCGTAGCGGCGTCCCAATAACAATGTGATGCCAATTGCGACGGCGACGCTTGTTAACATGACAGCCATGATCGTCAACTTTGCCTGAGAACCCGTGTTCACAAGCGACAGCGGAACTGGCCGTTGTCCATTGGCGATCGCCAACCCCATTTGATACAGATCGGCTGCCTCTAAAACGACGGGCGGCATGAGTCCAAGCACACCCATCACAAGTGCCGTCGCCGATTTGCTTGATGAATTACGGATCTCGAATTGCTCGACCAAATTGCCGTCGTTGTCGATCCTCATCACAAAACGTTGTTGTGTATCGTAGGAGTAGCCCGTAACCGTAAAGCCAACGTCAGTCATGGCGACGCGCGTGACGGCGGTGTGGACGCTCGGTTTCGGCAAGTGCTGGGAGCGAATTGTGCGGACTAGTTCGGCGGTCAGCAATTCTCGATCGCTGGCAGCAGAGACGTCTGACGCGGCCGACTCGGCGGCTGGCGCGTTGCTCGTTGCGCTCAAACGATAGAGACGAACCTCATCACCGGTGCCGATCAGCAATTCGGTCGGCGCCGTCTCTTCGGCGGCGTACGCCACCCAGTCCGGCGGCGCATCGATCAACTTGATAAACTTGCCGTTGTCGCTATCTTCCTGAACAATAGCGTCGTCTACGGCAAAGACTGACCGTCCGCTCCACAGCCAATTCGGCCGACGCGCGAACGGCGCTGTCGGCAAGTGATCGGCTGAGTGTCTGCCTGTGCGATCGTAAATGCTCACCAGCCTCCAGCCACCACCGGCTATGGGTACGTACTTAAGCACGTACCCGCGGCAATCGTAAACCAATGACCGATAATCCAACGCGAAGAATCCGTCGCTATTGTAGAAGCTCACTCCCTCGCCATGCTGCGCCGGAAGCATGGGGCTCAGCTTGGTCGTAGGCGGCACCCCCGCCATGGGCTCGACCGTGTCAATGTCGACATTTCTTGCCAGGCGAACTACACGAGTGCGAGTAAGATCCAGTTCTTCGCCCAGGCGGCTATAGTACGATATCCAAACGTCGCCCGTCTGCGCGTCGACGAAGTCGGCGCCGGCATACCCGCGCGACGCTACCGTGCGTTGTTCAACGAGAGCGCCGATACACGCGACGATAAAGATCATGACGACCACGGCGCCGACTGCAAGGTAAGCCGGGACCGACCAGCCGGCACGGAACGCGTTGACTTTCTGTGGTTCATTCGCAAGATGGCACCAGGCGTTGCGTGCTGCATGCAGCGTCCACGCCAGCACGCAGCATGTAATCGGCATGCAGAAGACAGCTCCATGCAGACCGTTGCTTTTCAGATAGACGCCTTGCATGAAGATGGCGGTTGCCACCCCTAGTAACGGATAGGCTCGTGTGCCCGGCCAGGAGGCGCGTCGTGCCAAGATCAACGTCGCAGCAGAGTGCAAGGCAAAGCAACTGACGACGAATTCCAGCGTAGGCAGAACTTGCGCAGGACGCACGGGATAATCTTGCAAGCCGTGTGCGCTGAGCCAGATTGCGGTGGCGGCCAGTGGCATACCAAACGCCAATGCGTAGATTATCGCTCCAGCTCCAGTCTTGGCCCAGAAGATGTTTGAGCGGCTAACGGCACGATGGTGTAAGTAGGCGAACGCGGATGCATTCAAGTCGGGGGCTGCTTGTAGTATCCCTAAAGCGAACGCGCAGATGCCAGACACCATGCCCACTAAGGGCAGTAGCATTGTCACTACCGGCGACTGTCGGTTAGGAAGCGACAAGTAGCAGGCGATCGCCGCGATGACCCAACCGATCGGCAACAGTCGAGCTGTCTGCTTCAACTCTTTCTGGAGAACTGCCCACATGTTAATTCGCCCCTGCGTAGAAGGAGTGTTCCGCGCGTGAACGCGAGAGATAGGCCAAGACGATGTCTTCTAGTGATGCGTTGACCCGTTGTGGCGCGGTGGCGCTCAATCGTGCGATGGCAGCTTCACTTTCCGCGTCCGGATCAGCGACGGTCAGCATCCAGCGACCGCCGAGCGGACGGCTGTGAATCAATCCCGGCACGTGGGCCGCACGCGTGGGATCGAACGTACCATCAACGCTCCAAATCGCGACGCGCGACTGGAGATCGTCGAGTGATGTGTTCACGAGCAACCGCCCGTCGACTATAATCGCGACCCGATCCGCCACACGTTCCACGTCATCCAGCATGTGCGTGCTGAGCAAAACGCTCCGCTGTCGTGTGGCGCAAAAATCGATAAGGGTCTCGTTTAATGCGCGACGACTGACGGGATCGAGACCGAGCGACGGATCGTCCAGGATCAACAGCTCAGGAGCAGTCGCCAGGGTTGATGCGAGCGAAACACCGGCGCGTTGTCCGCGACTAAGCGAGCGGACGTGTGCCAGCCGCGCGATTCCAAAACGATCGACGGTTTCTTGAAACAGCCGATCATCCCAACGCGGAAACGTATCGCGACCGAACTTCTCCGTGTCGCGAATCGACATCCAGTCGTACAGAAAATGCCCTTCCCCGGTGAACCCGATGCGCCCACGATCTTCAGGTGTCAGGTCACGACTGTCTTTGCCCAATACCGTCGCATGTCCGCGCGTTGGCTCAAGCATCCCCAGCAACATGCGGAGCGTCGTTGTTTTGCCGGCTCCGTTCAGCCCCAGCAGTCCCACCACGGCGCCGCGCGGAACAGCCAAGTTCAAGTTGCGTACAACCGCCTGCTGTCCGAAGTATCGTGTGAGATCTTCGGTGTAAATCACTCGGTTGTCTTCCATTCGTGAAGTCTCCTGATGTCTGACGGCTGGATCGTGGATCGATGTGTGAGCATGTGCGCAGAATTGGGCTGTCGTTTAAGAAGTACGCGAGAGGCCCACCTTCTCGAGTCGTTGCTGCATGCGCTGCAGAATCTCGTCCATCTCGAAATGCAGCGTGATCGCCTCGCTAATCGCGACATCAAGGGCCTGGTCAAGTCGCCTTAGTCGCTCGGCCTTCGTATAAACGTTCTTACGAGCGGACACGAGCATGCCTCGGCCCTGCTGACTCTCGAGCACGCCGTCCCGCACCAGTTCCGCGTAGGCTTTGGCCACCGTGTTCGGGTTGACAACAATGTCTTTGGCGAGCTGTCGAACGCTTGGTACTGCATCGCCAACTTGGAGTTGCCCAGCCGCGATGGCCTGGCGTACTTGATCGGTGATCTGGCGGTAGAGCGGCACGTTGCCGCCGGTGTTTACTTGGATTTGCATTTGCATTCCCGCCGTGACTTGAGGCCACCGATGCTGTCGATATGACTGTACTAGTTCGTATAGTACAGTAGTGAGCGGACAAGTCAAGCACGAACTTGCGTTGCGGTGAATCGGGTATCAGAAACGTCGGTACTTCTAAAGTGCGATGGCGCAGCTAGCGCGATATAAGATTGCTCGCGACGCGTGAGACCGTGATTGGATTGCGGCGGCTGTCATTTGGAGTGCGGCCGCGCAGCTGCCGGTTTGGAACGAAGCCAAGCGGTTCAATTTGGGACCGACGCTGCTACACGAAGCAGGCTCCAGACTTTTGGACGACCTTTAAGTTCGTCGTCGTACTTTCGACGATCTCGCCGTATTAATGCACTGTTGCATTGTGGGGCGCGAAGAAATGCGCAGAAGCAACAGTGCGTATTAGTCTGTTCGCTTATCCACGCAGATAGTCGCGGCGAAGCGAATTCGCCCTTCGACTATCTGCAAATTCAATGAACTGAAACGATCGTTGCCTAGCTGCGACGACGCAGTCCGCTCAGGCCCAGCAGTCCCAGGAGCAACATGCTGATCGTGGCCGGTTCCGGCACCGCGGAGACTGCAGCACGCGGACCCTGCTCGTAACCGCCGGCGGAGAAGGCCGTCACGAAGTCGCTGCTCGAAAACAGCCCATCGCCATTCCAGTCGCCTTCTGCGTAACCAGCTGCTGCCCCCGTTTCGTACTTGCCAGCGGTAAAGACGGCAACGAAGTCGCTGCTACTGAACTCACCGTCAAAGTTCGAGTCGCCGAAGTATGACTTCTGAATGGTTTCGACCCATTGTGAACGGTCGATTTCATCCGTCGTACCATCGCCATTCAGATCGCCACGTGCGTCGTTATCTCGCACGTACTGGGCCAGTACATCAAGGTCACCGGCATCGATAATGCCATTGCCGTTGTAGTCACCCGGAGTGCCAGCCGCGCCGGCTTCGCCGAAGAATTGGACTTCGGAGATTTGCATTGAGTTGGCCGCGTCCACGTCCTTCACTTCCGTAAACACCAAGCGGTACGAGGTGTATGCCGAAGTGTTGGCAAACGTGACGACATCGCCTTCCAGGAAACGGTCTGGTGGCAGTTCCAATGTGCCAGCTTCGATCAGAGTCCAGCTCTCCAGATCACCCGTGCTGTGATTCGTGCTGAGAATCGGATCGTTCGTACCGTAGAGTTCGAACGCTGCCGGGTCGCGCGGTTCGGCATCGTTAGCCGTGGTGACTTGCAGGCCGGTTACGATCGAGCTACCAAACTCGGGTGTCACAATGAAACCGGAATTCTCTTCGCCGAAGTTCAAGTACTTGGTGGCCGTGTCACCGTCGATCGCCAAGTCAACCGTCTCTGCTGCCGGTGAGCTGGATTCGACTACCGAACAGCCAACGCAAACTGCCACGATCGGATCTTCGACGTCGAGAATCGAGAAGCCCGAACCGTCGTTCGACTCGTAAAAATACACGTCTGCGATTTGCATGCTGTTCGCGGCGGCCGTGTCTCGCACCGTCGGGAAAATCAAACGGTATGACGAATAAATTGTCGAGTTATTGACCTCAATCACGTCGCTTGACGTGAAACGATCCAGCGGCAAGTCGATATCGCCGTTGTCGATCAACGTCCAGGTTTCGGCGGTGCCGTGGCTGTTGTCGACACTCAGAATGTCGTCGTTCGTGCCATACAACGCCCAGCTCGAAGGATCGCGTGCGTCCGCGTCATTCGCCGTCGTCAGGGTAAAGCTTTGGACGATCGACGGACCGTACTGAGGGGTCACGATAAAGCCGGAGTTGAGCTCGCCGAAGTTCAAGTACTTGGTCGTCTCATCTTGATCGAGCGCGTCGACCGGTCGCTCCGCCGCCGGATAGCTGCTACCCGATACGGTTGGATCGGAAACATCTCGGTCAATCGCAATAATAAAGTCGCCGGGAGCCAGAATGTCGGCAGCGTGCACGGATCCCGCGTGCATGGCGGCCAATAGGGTCAGAACG
>JAGQPK010000301.1 GCA_020426755.1 Planctomycetales bacterium | reverse complement strand
CATCGTTCCAAACCCGCCTGGAAACGCGACGACCGCGCGGGCCAGATGTGCAAACCAGAGCTTGCGCATGAAGAAGTAATGGAACTCAAAACTCAACTCAGGCGTGATGTACGGGTTGGGGTGCTGTTCGTGCGGCAGGCCGATGTTGAAACCGAGCGTCCGCCCGCCGGCATCGGCCGCTCCTCGGTTCGCGGCCTCCATGATTCCGCCCCCGCCTCCGCTGCAGATCAGGCAACGTTGTCTTTCAGGCCGGATCGAGAGCGACCATTGCGTGAACAGTCTCGCAAGCTCGCGCGCCTCGTCATAGTATTTGCCAAGCTGCCCCTGTCGCTGCAAACGCGCTGACCCGAAGAACACAATGGTATCGTGAACGCCTTGTTGCTCTAACTGCGAACGCGGATGGATGTATTCCGCCAGGATGCGCACCGGCCTGGCCTCGTCGCCATCGAGGAACTCCGCGTCATGATACGCGAGCTCAGGGCGTGCCCGTAACACATCGCTCATGCAACTTTCCTTTCAAAGAATTGACCAAATTGATCGACGGAAATCTCGCAGCAGGGTGGCCCAGCCAGCAGCAGCATGCAAACGAATTTGACTGCCGCGAGTAAGGTTGTTAGGTGAATCTTCGTCGAAGCACACACGCCCCATTGTACAAACTGACGGCACCAGATTTGCGATGATCTCAGGTCACGCGGTCTAGAGGAGCAAGCAGCGATGCCTGAAAACCTGATTCTTGCCCAATACGACGACTCATACGCGCACGCTTACGAGCGGAGCGACCCGCAAGGCGTCTGTCACATGCGCTGGGAAGCGTGGAGTTTGCGGAGATAACAATGAGACGATTCAAGAATGCTCATGCGCTAATTGTGGCGGCGGCGATGTTAATCGGCGTCGGTGTTTTCGCCTTGCCCGATCGCTTAGGCGACGCTGACGAACTTCGAGCGAGAGTCGTCGAAACACTGCGGGCGATAGTCGACGTGGACACCGGCAAGATCGAGGTTTCAGTGGAAAACGGCGACGTGACGCTCAGCGGTGCATTGGCCGATCATGCCGACAGGCAGATCATCGTTGAGGAAGTGAAGAATATTGACGGTGTCGAACGCGTGATCGATGAAATGATTGACGTTGAAGCCGACAATCCTCCCGACGAACCAGGTTCACAATGAATGCATTCGGTTCGACGCCAACGTTCGCGAGGCCTTGCCCAACCTGGGGGCATCTGGTTACCCGCGTGTTGTGATCAGTGAATCTAACAGTCAGGTTCGCTGCAAGATGAGTCACGGTTGAGACGTCGGTTGCTGATCATTCTTGTACTTGCGTTACTGCCGCGTGCTACTGAGTCCATCGCACGAGACGACATCAATCCGATTGATCACCGTCGGGGTGATGCCGCGCAGCGCTTCTTGAGCAAGTTGCTTCAGGTAGAACGAAGGAAGTTGGCCGGTCAGGACGAGCAATTCCCCCTCCAGATCGATGTGAATGGTCTGGCAATGCCAGTGAAACTGCGGATGCGATTGCAGTTTCCGTTGGGCGAGTGCCACCATATCTGCTTGGTCATGTTCCACTGTCCGGCATAACGGGGCCTGTTGAGTCTTTCCGTCCATAAGTGTGCCTTTCCAGTTACGGTCACGTTGTCCAAGATGTCCGCCACGTCACTTGTGCTTCGAGCATCTTGTCGATCCGGCGGACGGTGTTCTGCGGGTGCGCTTGCGAATACATTTCCAGCTCGACTTGGCCGGTTAACAATCCGTCGATGCGCGTTCCCACTGCATCAATCAATGCCCGGTTGCAGTTCGAGTGCCTTGGCTCTGTCTGCCTTGGCCTGCACCATATCCCCCAGTGCCTCGTAGGCCCGGCCACGCATTAGGTAGGCTTGGGCGTAATCCGGCTTCAGGTCAATGGCCATCGTCAAGTCCTCGACAGCTTTGAGCATCGCGTCACCGTGCGACAGTTGGGCGAACCCACGTGCGTACCAGGCGTCGGCATTTTTTGGATCCTCTTGAATCGCCTTGTCATAGTCGGCCATGGCCTCCTGCTTGAGGTTTGGGTCAACCTGAGTCATTTTGCTGTAATCGTTGTCCGTGACAGCCTCGACCCTCTGCATTGCGTCGACTTCCGAGAGTTTCTCGTCGCCTTGGGTAACATCTTCCTGGGATTTCACCTCGGCACTAGGTGAGCAACCAGCCGTCGACAGGTATAGCAAGCCGATCGAGAGGGCCGGAACTAAGTAGCGCAAGATACTGTTCCTCGCATGCATGATGCCTCTCCTCTGTTAATTTTCACAGACACCGCGTCAGGACCGCGGGTAACTAGCGCAATTGATTGTCAGTGACTCGTAGTGAACAGCTCTAGACCAACGCGACGTCGCTTGTGAAAGGTTGCACTTCCCGTGCCATTTCGCTGTCGCAACGTATTCCTCGGCGGCAGCTTTCCCTCAGCGAAGATCCTCACCTGACGATCGTCTTGTGCGCGGTTGGCGACGACTTAGCAGCGTTGCCACTGTTTCAGGCGAGAGTCGAGTTGGGACTCGCGAGCCGTTCATAAAGGGCCCAGCAAGGAGTCCGACGTACGCGACGAATATAATTGCGCTCCCTCGCATCGTGCTTGAACTGTCGTTCAACTTTGGTGACTATTCGTCCGGATGCACGTCGATGAGGGAACCCAGCCTTTTTGTTCTTGCCGGGTTTGAATTTGCATCCAGCCGGCGCGCTCGGTCAGGATGTCGACGCGATGGCCGTCGGCTGGCGAGATTGTGACCAGTTCGCTGAATTGTTCGCCATCGCCGCTGCGCAGCGCGATGCGGTTGGCGACGATCACGCCGGGGCCCTCGACGACCGGGCGCGTCGGGGCTAGGCCGACGGAGACGGCGGTGAGCAGGAGAACGGCCAACGGGATTGCAGCCAGACGTTTCATCGGCAGCTTGGGTCGGAAGATGCCGATCGTCAGCAGCCCCCAGAACAGCATCGATGCGATGCCCAACGTCCAGACAATCGTGGCTTTGCCGAACCACTGTGTCACTGTGTCATTGCCCTGACGCAGTAAGGCCGCAACGCCGAATTGCTCGGCGGAGTCCCGGGCAACCGGCTCGTCGCCCTTGACGAGCGAATTGGCGAAGTCGAGATTGGCAGCGAGCTGGCGGTTCCAGGGGTCGATCGTCTTTGCCTGTTCGTAGGCGGCGATTGCGCGGCCAAGCTGGTTACTTTGCAGATACGCGTTGCCGAGATTGAAATACAAATCGCTGTTGCGAATCCCGGAATCGACCAGCATCTGGTATTTGGCAGCCGCCTGACTCAACAGCTCGTTGGCTCCCGCCTTGTCTGTTTCGCTCAGCCCGGTCGCCTTGGCGTAGAGTGCTGCTGCATCCGCGAGAATCAACTCCTGCTGTTGTCGCGTTAGTTCCAAATTCGGTTGAGATGGTGCTGATTCTGTTGCCACACCGTCCACACCAGCCACACCATCGGCCGCGAACGTGTTGCTCGACCAGCCGACTACCGTACTGGCCACGATGAATAGCATCGCCGCGGTTCGGCCGATGGACTTGGTCGATGAGCTGGGGCGCGCCGAACGTCGTACTTGCGGCTTGCTCCGTTCGGCGAAAGCTGCTGACAATTGAGCGACCATGTCATGCGCCTGTCTGCGATGCTTTTCCAGCGAGAAACTTTCATCCGCTCTTTCGACCGCGTCGTCGGCGCGGCTGAGGAACGATTCGAGGTCCGCAGCGATGGAGTACATCCCACAAGTTCTTAGTGCGCCAATCGCCTGCGGGGTGCTGGGGGCCGCGGCGGAGCGCGTTTGGGAGGACACAAACCGCAGCAACGCCGCGTTGATCTGCTCGCGGCGAGTCGCACGGTTGATCGCCTGGAGGCAACGTGCGTCAGTGGATTGAAATCGTGCTGCGCTCTCGACAATCAAGTCGATTAGCCACTGGCGATGGCAAACAATCAGAGCCCCGAGCCAGACCACGGACGGCAGAACGACCAGTGCCAGCCACCCGCTGCCAGCCGTTCGCGACGTCTGCGAATCGAGCACCGTGACCGAGTCGTTGTTGGTGAAGCTGGGCTGGAGCGCGAGTGACTTCAAGCTGTCATCGCCCTGGGACGCCTGACGATTGCTGCCCACGATGGCGTCCAGCGCGAGCGACTCGGCCTTGTCTACCGTAATCGCGATCGGTTCGCTCATCACCGTGTGGAAGGTTTCCTTGTCGGGATCAAAGAAGCTGAATGGAATCGGCGGAATCGTAGTGATGCCTTCCCGGCGCGGGCGGATGGTCGTGGGAAAAACCTTGGTGTCATCTTGCACGAATCCGGCCAGCGATTGATCTTCCACTTTAAAGTCTTTGGTCAGCGACGGCAGTTCGGTCAACGGTGGGGCTTGTACCAGTTCCATCGGTCCGGTGCCGGCGATGCCGATCTGCAGTGTGATCGGGTCGCCCGCGCTGACGTGCGTCGGAGTTGCCTGCGTGACGATCTGGTAGCTTCCCACCGCACCGCGATAATCCGACGGTCGGCCTGCGGCCGGCACCGGCACGACCTGCGTGGCGTCGACTTCGGCCTGGGCGACGATCGGGCGAGCCGACGTGACGGTGAGCCGGTTGCCGAACGGCGACGAGAAGAAATCATCTCCCATCATTTGCGACAACCGCGAGCGACCGAAACCGGCAAAAGGATCGCGGCCGCCGAAGGGGCTGTTCTTGAAGAAACCGTCGAAAGCATCACGCGACTTGCTCAGAGCCATCGGGTAGTTGACCACGATCTGCACGTCGTCCGCGTCGATCTTGCCCGGCCGCTTGGGATAGACTGTCGCGTCGATCTCGTACAGGTAATAGGCCCGCTCGCTGCCGTTGCCGTCGTCGCGGAGCACTTCGCTGCCGCCAGGCCGCTGCTCGTTTTCCGCCATCTTTTGCAGACGTTCACCAAAACTACCCCAGGCAGTTTGGTCGGAGATCATTCGCCACATGTCGCCTTCGGACAGCTTGATGTGAGTGTCACGATCGACGAACGGCTTGATCCAAATTCTCAGCTTGAGGTCAAGCGGCTGGCCGACAAACACCTTTTCGTTGCCGCCTTCAATTTGGACGAACAACAGGTCGCCCGTTTCGCTTTTCTTCGCCACGAAACGTAGCGGCTGGGTGTGTTGCGTCTGTCCGTTCACGTCCACCGGGAAGGATGGTATCACGAACGTGCCGGCGCGTCGCGGCGTGATCAGGTACCGCATCGTGACGCTATGGTTCTCGCGACGACGACCATTGATGATCGTGATTTGCGAGCTTTGCGCTGGCGCGCCGCCAGAACGCACATCGCAGCCGTCGATCGATGGGATGGTCGGCTGTTGGTAGTCCGCCGCATTGTTGATCGCGATTTGTAGGATGACCGGCTGGCCGACGTACGCCTCCCGCGTGGAAAGCAGCACGTCGACTTCTTGAGCCTGCGCCGAACCGGCCACGCAACAAATCAGCAGCGCAGCAACGGGGACTAACGATTTGATGGTTTTGATTCTGGTTTTCATGGTCTCTCTCTCGCTCGCTTAGAGCCTACCAATCGCGATCGACCCCGACGTGTCGTGAGCGTTCGATCTGTTCCTGTCGCAAGCGGCGCAGCATGTCGCGGTCGCGCACGGCTTGCAGCATCTTCAAGGCTTCCTCTTTTGTCATCAGTCCGTCGGGGGCGTTAGCATCCGCCAGCGCGACAGAGCCATCGCTTTCTAGGTCTTGATCTTGTCCGGCAGCGGTTAGCTCACCCGTCGGTACCGGCGGGTTGTCTTTGGTCTGTTCTGCGTCCGCGGCGGCTACTGCTTCGGTGTTTCGAGGTTGACGCTGCTGAGTGCGGTTCCTCGTTGTTTGGGGGGGCTGGGCGTCAGCTTGGTTTTGATGTTGCGGCTGAGCGTCGTCCGTCTGCTGCTGTTCCGATTGCTCGCCATTTGGTTCCGGCTTCTGTTCGGAGTCTTGTTCCTCGGAGTTTTGCTCCGACTGGGGTTGTCTCTGTTCGTCTGCCCGTTGCTGCGACTGTTGTTGCTGCGACTTCGACTCGTCCTGTTCGCTCTGGCCGTCTTGCGACTGCTGAGTCTGCTGTTGCTGATCCTGCGGTTGCTGGTCTTGTTGCTGCTGGTCTTGTTGCTGCTGGTTTTGCTGTTGCTGTTGCTGTTGCTGTTGTTGTTGTTGTTGTTGTTGTTCTTCTTCCAGCTTGCGAATCAGTTCGGCGGCCAGTTCGATGTTCGCGCGGGCGTCGGGATTGTCGTCACGCAGGCGCAACGAGCTGCGGTAGTTGCCGATGGCTTCACGAAGTCTGGCAATGGCGGCGGGTTTGTCCTGTTCCGCAGCCTTCAGCGCGGCCGCGTATTGGCAGTTGCCCAGGTTGTAGCGACTGTCGGCGGCGATACGCGTATTGGCCGCGCTCGCCGTTGTCGCAAACAGACTCTGGGCCGCAGCCAGGTCACCGTTACGATAGTTGGCGACGGCAAGGTTGTAGTTCAGCT
>JAGQPK010000300.1 GCA_020426755.1 Planctomycetales bacterium | reverse complement strand
GGCCGGCGGATCGTTGGCAATTGGGCGAATCAGCACCCGCTCGTTACCTGCTACTGGCAGTGCATCGTTGCGATCAAACACGCCATTCCAGACTTCTTCCGCCACATCGCCGCTCAACTGCGAGTGTGACGGGAGACCTTGGATGCGAATGCCATCCATCGCGTAACGGATGTCGGCAAACTGAACCGTCGAACCGGGAAACTCGTCAACTTCCGACAGCCGGATCTGCAACTCATACGTGCCGGAAGTCAAACCGCCTTGCAGCGACGACAAGTTGTCACTGCTACTGCGAACTCGCACATGGTAGGTGCTGCGGCTGCCAGTCGCGCCTGGCAATACCACTCGCATACCCGCGTCTTTAAGGTTGGTCGTATAGTAGTCGTTCGCGTAGTACAGTGACTTCTGCAGTCCATCGACGAATACGCCAGGGGCGGCGAAGCGTGATTCACTGCCGTTGGCCTCGGCGTAAGCATTGTCCGAACGAGCCAACACGGTGCCGTTGGCGTCGATCAATTCGATCACCGTGTCGAGCTTCGAGCCGGTGCGATCAATGTCGAACCAGACTTCCGTCCCCGCGGTGGCCTCGAAGCTGTACACGTCCAGGTCACGTGGTTCGTCCAGGTTGCCATGGATGACGAACCCAAGCCGCAAGTTTTCGTCCGATGAGGCTTCGCTGCGTCCCAAGCCGCCCAGCACCTGCGCCGTGGCTGGCAACGCGTTGTTGCCGGGAGCAGGCAGTTCGGGATCTTCCATCTCGTTGACCGTGGCCACGTTGCGATCGTTCGAGTACTGTTCGAGTTCGATGCCGCGCCAATCACCTGCGGTCGGATCGCCCAGCACGTCAAAGCCGATCAAGTCGAAGGCACTACGATCCACATCCGTGAACCACGCTTCGCCTGTCGGAGCCGTCGGATCCATCAGGCCAAGCGTGGTGCCGAGATCCTTCCAGTGCGAAGCTTGTCCGCCATCGCCATTGTCGGCCCCGGTGGAGAAAGGAATGTCGCCCAAACGGAGACCGGCAACCGCCGTAATTCCGTAGGGGTCGAAGTAACCGCCGTCGTACAGCACTTGATCAATACCGGGGTCCATCGCACGGGCCGAGTTGGTAAAGTCGGCCGCTCCATCACCGGGCTCCAAGCGGAACATGTCCAGCGGGCTGGGATTGATCACGCGGAAGCTGGCCGGATCATTCAACGCCGCATCGACGATATCGACGCCGCTGATGAAGCCCAGGGCATGCCCAACTTCGTGGATGACGACGCCCACCAGATCAATGAAGTCGGGCGTAATGCCGTCCAGCCGATCCAGGTCGAAGAAGGATGGGGTGCCATTGGCTGCGATGTCGAACGGATTGGGAGCGAAGAACAGCTCACCGTCACGCGTCTTCGTGGGATCGAAGTTGGAGGTCTGACCGCCGAAGGCTGACAGATCGATGCCCAACGCCTTGGCGGCGGCCCGCGCGACGGTCATGTCGCGCGAAACACTGAACGGATTTTGCGGATCCTTGGGCAGTGTGAAGGTGGCTTCGTCAAAGGTGGGCAGAGATGAAACGAACGCCTTTTCGTTCACTGGCGCGTCGTCGATCATCGCTTGCCGAACGGCATCCCAGTCCATCGTAATCGAATCCGGCGAGGCATAACCGAGCGTGCCGGTGCTTTCCAGCGTGGGATCGATTTCGATGTCGAAATTGACGGTAATCGGATCTTCAACCCACCGTTCCCAAAGCTGCACGCCGAGTTCGATCGCAGCCACGTACTGCGGACGTGCCTTGATCAAGGGACCATAATTCACTTCGATCTGGAAACTACCCGGCAACTGTTGGCCCGGCTCGAAGATGTAACCGTTGGTATCCGTTTGCGGACGGCCCTGCGGATCGAAGCCGGCTCCGACCGAATCATCCGACAGTGATGTCATCACAACCGGATGACCAGGCTGACCGATGACGTGCAGCGAACCGCCGACGCGAGTTTCGATATCCGCCGGGGTACCCGTCGCCTTGATGCCGGAGTTGGGGCCCGAGAACTTGACGACCAGGCTCTCCGACGGACTGCTTTCCAAACGCAGCCCACCGAACGTATGCAAGTTCGGAATGTTGACGGTGTCGTACAACACATGCACGATGTCCGTGTCGTCCCAGACACCTTGAGTGGCCAACGTGCCGCCGCGAATCACCATGCCGTTGACACGATTGTCGGCCAAACGGTTGAGCCGAATCAGCGGCCCATGGTTGCCGGTCAGTGCGTCGAAGTCCTCGACCAAGCCAGTCGACCGGCCCAGGTCGGAGATCAGATCCGAATTGAGCGAGTTCACGTCGATGTTGATCACACCGGCATGGAAACCTGCCGTCCGACGAATCACATTGTTAACGATCGTCGGCTGAGCGCCGCGGACGAAGATGGCACCCTCGCCGTTGGGCAAGCGGCCTTCACGATTGAGTTCCGCTTGACCGCCACGGCCATTCGCATTGTCGGTCAGCACCGAGTTGGCCACACGCAAGTCGGCCTGATGAGCCTCAATCACATTGAAGCCCGCGAACGAGCCTTCGACGCGGCTCAAACCGCCACCAAAGGCGATGTAGGAGTGGTCGATGCTGATCCGCGAAGCTGGCGCGGCGTACAGACCGCTCCAGTCGCCAGCCAGCGGTGGATCGACAACGCCGTTAGAGGGCGTGTTGGTTTGGAAAGTACCGCCGGCACCGTAACGGTTGTCCTGCAGTGAGGTGAACACGATCTCCAAACCGGTCAGACCTTCCGCCAGGAGCTGCGCGCCCATCCGAGTCTCGATGCGCGAACCATCCATTTTGACAACGATGTTTGGATCGATCTTCAATTGAGCGTCCGGCCGCGCCGTCACCGTGCCGTCAGCCAGTTGGATCGGTCCACCGGGCTGACTATCGATGATCAAGTTTTCCGCGACCACGTGCACCAGATCCGTGTCGTCCCAACGTCCCGAAACAGTCATCGTTTCGAGCTTATCGCCGGCAGGCGTTTCGATGCGTACGAAAATGCCGTTGATCGAATTGTTGAGCAGACGGTTGCCACGGATCTCAGGCCCCACACGATCGTAGTCCGGCGTGAACGGCACTTCTTGGTAGTTCACCCCCAGCGAATCGACGCCGCTGAAGTTCGTTTCCTCGAAGCTGTCCGGATTGGCCGAGAGAGCCGCATCGGCGCTGAACGTGATGCGGTTGTAGCTGATCGTCGGCCGTGAATCGATCATATGAATCGGGTTGACGACTTGTTGAATCGAGTCGACCGTGACATTGCCGCCACCGTAGCGCATATCCGCTTGGTTGACGACGTTCAGGTAAATACCTTCCTGCTCGTAGTCAAACCGACCTTCGGCGCGATCCACGTCGTTTGCATAGATGATGCCGCCCCAATCACCCGGATCGGGAGTCGTCTGGCGCGGGTTGGTATCGACACCAATCGTCTGATCATCGTACGAAGTGAAAATCACTCGCTTGCCCGGCACACCGAGGATTTGCAGCGCGGCACCGCTGCGATCGATCGTTACCGAGGAGCTGCCGACTTGGATGTTCGATTTGAGCATCTTGAAGATGGCACCACCGTCCACCATCATCACGACGCCCTTGGGCAGTCGCATGTCGACGCCGTCGGCCAGCGCGCGGCCCGAGTTGTTGCCGATTTCATAGGCGAGGTTGTCGCCCAACGTCGCCACGTTGCCGTCAGCGCCGCCGTTGCCAACGACACGGATCAAGCCGCCATCGGTCAGTTGTTGTTCGGCAGCCGTGATCGCGGTGGCCATATTGTTGTAGGGCTTGGCCAAGGTGCCGTTGCCACCGGCGGCGGCCGCCTTGTCGACAAAGATCGTCTTGGTTTCGTCTTGCACCTGGAACCAGAAGTTGAACTCGCCGCCCGGAATGCCGTCGGCGTCGCCATCCACGGCGATGCCGGTCGCGTCGACCAAGAAGTTGTCGTCACGCGGCTTGAAATCCAAGCGCAGATCGTAGGCGCCTTGTGAGGTGCCGCCCAAGCCCGTGCCTTCGATCGTGGGATCAAACGACGTATTGCCGGTCGAGGTGACGCCGATGAAATAGGTGCCGGCTTCCAACGGCAGTCCCAGGAAGGAATCGTCGCTGAAGTAGTCGTCGTTGCGTGCGATCAGCTCTGGCCCCTGCGGAGTCTGACGATAAAGTGTCAGCACGGAATCCAAATGGCTAAACTCCGCACCACGCTCCGCGATGATCTCGGCCGAGAATTCGCCCGGCGTCGTCAGTGAGAAGCGGTACAGATCGATATCGTTGCTCTCCGTGCGGTACATGTAACGGCCGTGTACCAAGTCCGCGACACCCGGGAAGAGCGCTTCGAAGTTCTGCGAGTACGCCAAGTCGGGCTCTTGCCCCATGATCGTGTAAGGCGGCAGATCGTAGGTGTGACCGTAGCCCAAGAGGTGGCCAATTTCGTGCATCGCCGTGTGCACCCAACTCAGACGGCCCACATCCGTCGTCTCACCAAACTGATCATCCCACAGTTCTGCCGCATCCATCACCGCGGTCGGCCACACGACGTTCGGATCCGGGCTGGCGTTGCCCGCGATACCAATCACGCCGCCAGGCGCGGGCGGCGTACCGGGACTCACCGCGCGTAAATCGCCCGTAGCCACCGTCAGCCCCTCATCGACTGTCTCGACGAAATCGATGCCCAGATAGTAGCCGTATAGTTCGAATACTTCCCGCGCTCGAGCCTTCTGTTCCGCCGTGATCAGATTCGTTAACGGCTTGCCCTGCGGATCAAAACCGTAGATCGTCTTGAAGTTGTAGGAAATCGTCGAGATGCCGGCTTCCTCGTCGGCACCGACCAAGAAGTGCGTTTCCACTTCATTGACGTCGCGGTGACCGACTTCATCGATACCGCCCGGGAACGTCAGCGGATAATCTTCCGGGTCGATCGAAGAACTCAGCACCATCGTGCTGCCTAACGCGCCCAGGTTCTTCGACGTATCGAAGCTCGAACCGGGATCATCGGCAACGACCTGAGCGACCGGGACGCCGGGCAGTGCATCGTCGGTACCGATGCGCAGACGATAGGTGCCGACGCCTGTCGGCAGCGAATCCAGATCCGTGGCAAATGTCAACACGGCTTTGTCGGCCGCCGCGTCGTAGCTGACGCTGACCGGATTAATGATCGCGTCGTCCGTGTTTTCCACGGTCCCTGCGGTTGCGATCAAGCTGTAGAACTTCGGATTGGTGGCCGACTCCATCGACAAATCGTCGTTGTTGAAGTAAACCTCGATCTGATCTCGCGCTTGTGACAAACTACCGTCCGCGCCCCGCGAGACCGGTTGAGGCACAATCGCCACGATTTGCGCGCCCAGATTCAGCTCAAACGTCACCGTCGTGCGGTCGGCGCCGCTGATCGCCGGTTGGAAAGGTTCGCCGTCCAAGTTCCGCAACGCCTCGATCGACCGTGCCGGGTCGTCGACACCGAAGATTTCAATCCGGTACAGGTCGTCCGGCAAGGTCTCGGCAAAGCGGACAATCACCACGTTCGGCTGATCCTGGTCAACACCGATGTACCCCGGCGTGACGACCACGTCCGTCACTCCATCGAACGTGTTGTCGAAACCAGCCCGTGTGATCCGCACACCAGCTAACGTCGAACCGTCAATGAGTTGTGAATCGTCGAACACGAAACTCAACTGCTGCGGCGCGATGTTGCGCACGACGCCGTTGCCGAGCACGTCGCCAGAGTTGGGCTGAATGGACACCAACTGCGGACCAAACGCCATCATGGCGCGTTGTTCTAACGATTCGGCGCCGTAACTGCGACGAGCTCGCTGACGTACGGCCGACGCAGCGCGTCGGTTCCGGCAACGCTGTTCAAGAGAAACGGAAGGGAACTGTGCAGAACGAGCGTGTTTTTCGCTCATGTATTAAACCTCAAGCATCATCGCCGCAAGGAAATGAAAAGAGTCAATCGCAATCCGGAGCAGTGTTTTCGACGAGTGTTGCCGAACCAGTATCAAGGGCGAGTCGAAGCGCTGGCGTCGCACAACGCTGGCGGGATCGCTAGGTCGGTACCATGACGGCCCGGCAAACCACCAGGCGCACGGCGACCGTCAGCATTCGGCTGGGCCACTTGCAACTGTTGTACCAGGAGCTCTGAACGTAGGCTGTGGGCAAAATGCCCGGGATTTTCCGGATTCTTCAATTCCCACGCCCCGCCTACCGCTGTCGCATTCTGCGGCAGTCGCCGCAGATTGAAACAGTCGAATGAGACGTTTAACCGTTGAAAGCCAAGTACTTGGGTAACAGCCGATTATAATTGGCCCGGTGTCGGCCTCAAGATTACATTCACCCCAATTCGTGTAATCAAACTATCTTATCAATCAGATTGAATGACAGATCAGGCCGATCGGACGGATCTGACCGATCAGTTGGATCAGACAGATCGCCCGAAAAATGCGTATTTCGGGAGAGCGGCGAAGGGGAGAAACTGGGGGAACCGATTCTTGTGTTTTCCTAACCCATTTATCATCATGGAAGCTCACCGTTAAAT
>JAGQPK010000002.1 GCA_020426755.1 Planctomycetales bacterium | reverse complement strand
GGTTGCCGGTGGCGTCATAGATTCCACCGCCACCGATATTGAAGTTGAAGTCTCCATTGCCATAGCTGGCGCCTGCCGACGTTGGCTCACCATTGATGAACAAACGAATATTGTTACCGTTTGCCACGGCCGCCATGTGGAACCACGTATCCTCCGGGATTTGATTTACCGGATCGATGACGTAGTTGAGCGTCTGGCCTGCGGGTGTCCAGAGTTGGATTTGGTTGGGAGAAATAAAACCAAACTCAACCGCGTCGTTCTGACCGAACAAGCCAACTCGATTGCCGTCGCGAACACCAGGATTAACCCAAGCCTCGAGCGTGAACTCACCCAGGTCGCTCAAGATCGATTCCTCGACTGCCATGTATTCGTCAAGGTTTTCGCCGACAAGGTAGGCACGATTACCTGCGCCCAGTCCGCTGACGGTTCGTCCATCGACAAGCTGAAAGCTCGGTGCAGAAACAAACTGGCCACCGATCACCTGGCCGTCCAAAGCGGTGCCACCACCACCCTGATTGGGCACAACGGAATCGCCGTCGTTGAAGCTCCAATAGCCCAGCGGATTGTCGGCTAATACTGCGGCACTGTAATCCGCCCGTGCCGCCAGCGGTGCCATCGTTACCAGGGTGGCAGCCACAACCGCCAATTGTCTACGCACTTGCTTTCTCATCGTCGCACCTCCACGTTATAAGAATTCGATACCGTCCGTCGAACCAACAGGCCTCGCTATTCGCAAGTTAAGACATCTCGCGATTTTCACTTCCCGAGAACGCTCAGTTTAGTGGGATGAACGGAGCAAAACCAACCAAATCCACTGATTTTCAGCCATCATGGAACCGCGATGTGACTTGGGACACGCGAGTAGAGCGACCGCTTCTCCGTCGCGTTCCAAGATCCGCATAACGTCAGAACGTTTAGCGCCCGCGAAGATTCTCGAAGTGCAAGATTCCGCCTTCATTCCCGACCAAGACATCGACGTCGCCATCGAGGTCAACGTCAGTGGCCAGTACCGAGTAGGCTCGATCGGCGTCAATCAACAGATTCATCGCGCCAAAGGCGACCTGTCCATCCAAGTGGTCGAACCAGCCGACTTGTCCCCCCCAATCGCTGAACAAAATCTCGAGATCTCCGTCTCCGTCGAGGTCACCGGCGGACAACGAGCTTAACGAGAATGCTTCCGTGCCTACCAGCCGCACGGGCACTCCCCACGTCGCGTTGCCGTCGAGGTTCTCAATCCATTTGATCTCGCCGGCCCGCCCCCACAGGATGTCAAGATCCTGATCGCCATCCAAGTCGAACGCATAGACCAATGCATCGCTGGAGGCAACCTGAAAGTCTTGCAACGGCCCGAAGCCACCCGACGGCAATTGGCGATGCCAGCCTTGTGACAGAATCAAGTCATCAAGCTGGTCACCATCGAGATCAGCCAACTGTAAAGTCGCGGTTCCCAGGGAATCTAGGAACCGTTCATCGCTGACTCGGAACTGGCCCAACCCGTTTAGATTCTCGAACCAACTCACGTGGGACTCGAAACTCGCGACGACATCCAAATCGCCATCGCCGTCCATATCTACCGCAACGGCCACTTCGACGCGATTGTAGGTTTCCGAAGTGTAGATCTTTTGCGCTGGCCCAAAGTAGCCTTCGCCATTCTCGTTCTCACGCCAGAACAATTCGCTTTGCGAGTGAACAAGCAAGTCTTCGTCGCCATCGGCGTCAAGATCGACGGCATAGGTCGTCGTCACGTTTGTAGTGAGCCCAGCAAACGAATCGGTCCAACGTTCGACGGGCCGAGCTTCGAATTCGGCGTCTCCATAACGGTTGACGTACCACTGGCCGCCCAAGATATCCAAGTCGGCATCGCCATCCAAATCGACCGCCTGGAGCCGGCGCGGATCCACACTTCGTTGCGCAATGGTCTCGCCAAAAATGAAGGTACCCTGCCCGTCGACGTTCTCGAACCAGTCCTCGCCTGTCAGCAGGTCCAAGTCGCCGTCGCGATCGACATCGACCGGAACGCTACCCAGCATTTCAACGTTAGGATTGATTGAGTGAACTTCGGTGAACGCACCCAAACCATCCGTGTTCTCGATCCACACGGCCGGCTTGGATTGGAGCACAATGTCGGGATCACCGTCGCCGTCAAGATCGCCAAGGGCGCCGGAGAAGACCGTGTCGTTCGTTTCAAAAGGAACGGCAAACTCCGTGAAGTTTTCCCCTTCGTTTCGATACCAGCGAATCGACGTCGTCGCTGGGCCGGAAGCGAGTACGTCCAAGTCACCGTCACCGTCGATGTCGGCTAGTCGGTAGACCGCCGTAGCGAACGATGGCGTGGACGGTCGAGCGACAAATTGCCCACGACCGTCCACGTTTTCGAACCACTCAAACTCGTTGTCGCTATGGCCGGCGAAGACGTCAAGGTCGCCGTCGTGATCCATGTCGGCCCACTGCACACCGTAACTCGCCGGGTGTGTGCTCAGCACATCGCGACGCACAAACGTTCCCTGCGGCGACACGTTTTCAAACCAGACGATGCGTCCCGTTTGTTGGAAAACGCCACTCGCTGCCAACAGATCGAAGTCCCCGTCCTGATCGACATCGCCCATCGAGAGCACCACCGCTCCGTCGCTGGTAGAAATCATGTGAGCCTGGGGCACGAACTGACCACCCCCAAGGTTCTCGTACCAAACGATCTGCCCCGTTCCGACCGACGGCGTAGCGCCGATTACATCCACGTCGCCATCGCCGTCGACATCGGCTGTAATCACGGCAATTCCGGCCAGCTCACCAATCAACCGCGGCGCACCGAACAAGCCCTCGCCATTGAGATTTTCCGCCCACGTGACGTTCTCCTCAATGAATGAAAACAACAGGAGGTCATCGTCTCCGTCACCATCCAAATCAGCCACCGTATCGACGGCCACGTAACACTTGCAGAACTCGGATACTTCGTGGAGTGAAAATTCAACGGGCCCCGACGTGGGCGTAACAGGCGGTATCGGGATGTCGGCAAAGTGCCCATACGCGAAGGCGAACACGAGATCCGCCGTGTTGAACTCACGATCGCCATTCCAGTCACCGCGGTCCCACGTCGAGTTGTTCTCAACCGTGTCTTCATACTCTCCGGCGGCCAGCACTTGCACTAGATCCGATGAGTTGAATATGCCATCGAGGTTTGCATCACCGATCGACGACTGGAACACATTTTGAACCAAGTAACGCAAGTCGTTCGCGTCCGTTCGGCCGTCAAGATCCCAATCGTATTCGCGCGAGTTGATTTGCTGGTCGATCGCGTTTGTAAGTGAATCGACGTCGAGCCCACAATTGCTGCAGGTCAGTCGCACCGTACCAAGCTCGCCGCCCGCAGCTCGGGCGCCATCGATCTTGACGTCGTTCATCAACTGCCGCCAACCCATTCCCGGCGGCAGAATGGCACCGAGATTACCCGCTTCGAACCCGGCTAGATCAAAACGAAAAATCTCCGACGGCGAAGCGACGTCGAATGGACCGTCCAAGGGCATTGTCTGCTGACCGGTCCACATACCACTGGCGGACCGTATCAACAGAGCCGTCAACGGCGTCGAAGATGCTAACGTGACGATCCCCGTCGCTGAATCGTAGTCGAAGGTGACGTCCGTATCGTGAATCCGCCGACCGAGCGCCGTGAGTCCCGTCGCGCGATTCAAGCCAACGTCCGTATACGAGCCCGCGCGATACAACCCGGTGGCCAGCAGTTGCTGCAAATCGCTGTCATTAAATAGGCCGTCACCCGTCGGTGGCGATTCAAAGAAGCCACCGGGCGCGCCGTCCCAATCTCCTTCACTCCAGCCTGCCGCAGTTTGATACTTGCCCGCCTGAGCGACAAGAATCAGATCTGCTTCGTCAACGTACGAATCGAGATTCGCATCGCCCGGCTGCAAAGCAGCAGGCAATTTGTTGATATGCACCAATCCGGTAGCACCGTCAAACCAAACCGGCAGCTCATCATTAAACTCGTGAGCGATCACGTCGAGGTTGCCGTCGCCATTTAGATCGGCAACGGCGTCGAACGAATAGTTTTGTGTCGTCGGATAGTCGAGCGTGGCAACCGCGGTAAACGCCGTGTACTTACCAGCGTTCAAAGTCGCAACGTAGACGATCGGTTGGAAGCTGCTTTCGCCCACTGCATCGAGATCGCCATCACCGTCGACGTCCACGAACCCAAGCAGGTATCCCACTTCGAAGAACCCGCTGACGCCGACCATGTATTGCGGCGTCTCGAACTTCAGTTGCGACTCGGCCCCATTTCGCATCAAGAGATAGAATATTCCATCGTAGAATTCCTTGCGCACGATGTCATCAAAGCCGTCACCATCAATGTCAATAAATTCTCCGTCGCCCAAGAAATGCTGACCCCAGAACGGATCGTCTTGAGCCAGGATCGTGCTGCGATAGCTGCCGTCTTCCTCGGTAGTCAAGAGCACGACCTTGTTCGATTGATCGTCCGGAGTACCAGCGACAAACGTCAGCAGATCGAGATCCCCATCCAGATCGGCGTCAGTCACATCCGACAGCGTTCCTGCCACGCCATTCAAGTCGAGTGTATGATGCGTAAATCGTTCGGCACCCGGCGTCTGCTCATACCAGACGACATCGCTGCCTTGAAACAGGATAACATCCAGGTCGCCGTCACCGCCCACGTCGAACAGCTTCATACGCGTGGCCGGCAACGGATCGCCGTCAAAGGAATGAACTGCGAAGGACTTGCCTCGTCCGTCGAGATTCTCATACCAAGCCGGTTCGTTGGTAATGAAATCCAGATCCCCGTCGCCGTCCAAATCGGCTGCCTCGGAACTCACTCCTTTGCGATCAGTAAACTGATGAGCCACCAGGTTTCCCCGGCCATCGACATTCTCGAACCATGTGCCTTGATAGTAGGCATCGACGTCACCATCGCGATCCACATCGATTGCGCGCGTCAACAAACGCCGCGACTCCAGCGACTCGGCCAGCAAGCCATGGCGCCGCCTACCGTATCGGTTGCGTGATCGCATCTCGTGCCTCTCCATCCGCTGTATAACCGCCGGACTGAAACGCTGCGACGAGATCGCTCGTCGTAAAGTCACCGTCGCCGTTCCAGTCGCCCTCATCAAACGATGAGTTGCCGATCCGGTTGTCTTCGAATTCGCCAGCGGCAAACACGAGCACCAGATCGCTTGAATCAAACACTCCATCGCCATTGACGTCGCCAATCACGTGCGCGGGCGGCGGCGAAAGTGTATTGATCAGTAGATGCAGGCCGTTGGAATTTCGCGACGCCGTGATCGCGAGGTCGAGCGTACCGTCGTTGTTCAGATCGCCAGCAAAGATCCGATCGTGATAACGAGTCCCGATTGAGATCGCTTGACGCGGTGCGAAGAGCTGCCCTGTCGGGCTGGGATCATTGACCGTGTTTTCAAACCAGCCGATCTGCGACGTCCCGTCATTCAGCACGTCGATGATGTCGACGTCACCATCTCCATCGAAATCACCTGCAACAACACCGCCTGGCGACGGATAGTATCTATCGGTGACGATCGTTTCTTTGGCACGCAGGGTGACTGCCGGTTCATAAGCAGGAATGTCAGCCGCTTTTCGCGCCCACGCAAGTGCCCCACCCATCGACATCATCACGATGTCCCGTTCACCGTCCAAGTCGAAGTCGGCGAATGACAATGACGCCACTTGCCACGGAAAATCCAAGAGCACCGCACTACGCTGAAAATGATCGCCTGCGTTCTTCATCCACACGAGCGAAACGTCACAACTGCCGTCCATCAAGTCGCATTCGTCGCGCACCGCCAGGAGATCCAACAGTCCGTCACTGTCTAGATCCTGCGCAACGAGATGACTGACGTCGCTGAAAATGTCGATGTTGACGGGGCGAGCGAACTGCCCATCACCATTTCCCAAGTTCGCCTGCGTCGCAACAACGGAGGAACACACCTCGTCTGCGGCACTACAGTCTTCGTGTGCCGTCACCAGGTCGAGATCGCCATCTTGATCGAAATCGCGCAGCAACAGAATCTTGACAGATGTCGGTATCGGTGACCGGTTCGTGGCAAGATCAAGCTGGCCATCACCGTCAATGTCGCCAACATCGAAGGCAGAACCGTACGTCGTCCTAACAAGAGGAAGCGACGTCCCTAAGACTTCCGGCACCCGCGAAATGATGACTCGATCATCGGTTTGCTGAATGATCTCGTTTCGCCCGTCACCGTCGAAGTCCACGAACGCCACATTCCGAATGCCGTATGCGCCGAGCGTGTGAACGTCGAACGTGGGCGCCGTCAACGCCAAACGCGATTCTAAGAACTCGAATCGATGTCGTCGGCGCGCGGTCGCTTGTCCACGTTGCATGGCTGCGGTTTCCAAGGAAACGTTTAGGTCTTGATACGCAAAGCTCCTCCTGCTGCCCGACGACATCGTCGTTCGTTGCGCCGGCCATGCACCCCTCGAATTACGTTTTAGTCAATATCCAGTTTGGGGCAAGCGTATTGTTCGCCATTTGGAGTGCGATCGTGCAGCTATCGCTTTACCAGAGCGCTCATCGCGTCGAAACCGTTAGAATCTTGTCCTTAGACGAACGTATTTGTCGTCTGACAGCTTGTCCCCTGCTTGGCGTTGGAACGTCGGCGCTGAAGCGAACCGGTTGGCTTCGTTTCAAAGCGGCAGCTGCGCGGCCGCACTCCAAATGCCGCACTCCAAATGCCGCACTCCAAATGACAGCCGCGCCATCACCGCCGGTATTCACGTTCGATACTCGTCAGTACCGCTTCATCCGTAGGTAAATCACACGGAACCAATTGGCGAAGCGACAGAGGCACGTTATCCATTCGGTAGATAGTACCCGGCGCGTGAATACCGTATACCGCGGTTGTGATCTGCACGCGAGGGACGAACGTGGGCGGCTTAGCGTTAGGATAGTCAATCAGAATCGTGGGAACTCTGTTGAGATGTTCGCGCGCGGCACTCGTCAAGTCGCCTATCGTCTCGGCACCCAATATCAAACACGCGTCGACATCTCCGCGTTCCAGCAGTTCATTCGCAGTGAACTCGCCAGGATTGTAACGTGGATGGCCGCGTGTCAAATCGACACCGAACGGATAGCCGGTCTGCCAACAGAGTACACTGTCTGCGCCCGACACGTCGCCCTGCATGCGCAATCGTCGCGCGGTGAAGCGAGTATGTGCGTTGAGATCCGCGACGAGGCGCAGCAGTGCCGCCACATCGTTGTGCCCCGACTGCGTCGCTTCGCCATCACGCCACATCGGCGTTTTCGCCAAGCCCAGACCAAAGAACACAACACCGTAGCGGCAACTCTTCATCCAACTCAACAACTGCCGCAACGGCTCTGACAACAGGTCGTCATCACCACTTACAAGCGCCGCGTGTAACGACGCCAGTGTTTCAAAATCACTATCCGGCGGAATGCCAATTGTTGAATCCGCCTGCGTGCCTGTCGCGTCCACTTGCCACGAGCCGACCCAACGCTCGTCTCCGACCATCACGATACGTCGATCGTCCCGTCCGCCCGGGACGTGCTTTCCCATTCCGGTGACAGAATAACGTTCGGCGTGACGCGGATGCGACTCAGCAGGATTGCAACCCCAAAAGACAACCAAGTCCGCGCGATTTCGAATCTCTCCCAGCGTACTCGTGATTTCACCGACTTCTTGAATGGCAACAATTGATGGCCCGTGACAGAGTGACGCGGTTGTGTCAACTATCGCACCAACAGTTTCGGCCAGAGCAACCGCCGCTCGCTGCCCCCGCGTCGCACTCCGCGACAGACCGTAGACCAACGGGTAGTCGGCGCTGTGCATGATGGCAGCTGCGGCCGACACCGCCTCCTGCAAGCTACTCGGCCGACCATCGACCTTCACCACCGCGCCGTCACTAGACCAATGACGCTGAAACCAGTCCTGCGCCAACGGACAGGCGGGCGAAATCTCGAGCAATTGCCCCGCCGCGACGCGCAGACTCAAGTCATCGCAAACACACCCGCAACCCGGGCAGGGGACATTCCTGAGGACTTGCTCCGTTGACACAACAATCGACTCGTATAATTAATTCACGCGTAGCGAATAGTAACCGCAGCTCACCTAACGCCTCGATTGTATTCCCGAAGCCAACGCACGAACAGGCGGCGTCAAGCTGAACGCGATACGTGCGACAATGTGTGGGCGTCAAATCGCACGCGGGTACAAGGATTATCTTGGAGTGCGATCGCACAGCTATCGCTTTTCACCAAGATAAACGTGGGCGAGTGCGATGAATTCCGGCCGCGCGACAAGCCGCGCTGTTAGCCCCCGTGCTGCATATCGTTGCCGCCAACAACGAGGTAGTTTCGAGTCGTTCCGATTGGATCGAGTTCACCGGATCGAACCGGTTGCCTTCGTTTGAAAGCGGCAGCTGCGCGGCCGCACTCCAAAAGCGCAACCTCACTTCAAAAGAACACACGGCCGCGCTCCCAGCGAGATGCGGCCGCACCCGACGTTCACTTCGGCAATCAGAAAGCACCACCGCCGAGTGCCTGGTAGGCGTTGACGATTGCCGACAGTTGTTCACGCTTGGTTTCGATCACCTGCAACTTGGCTTCCATGAGTTCACGCTGTGCTAACAACACTTCCACGTATTCGGCGCGGGCGTTCTGGAACAACTTGGTTGCCGAATCAACCGATGCTTCCAACGAACGCATTTGCTGTTTCTTCGACTCGATACTGCGGCGGTAATTCTCCACTTTCGTGATGTAGTTGACGACTTCGATGTGGGCTTCGAGCACGGTTTGCTGGTACTTGTAAATTGCCTGCAACTGGGTCGCATTGGCCGTGCTGTAGGCCGCTTGAATCGCTCGCTTGTTGATCAGCGGCCCCACCAACTCCGCAGCGACGCCATACATCAGCGACTCGGGACTGCGGAAGAGATAGCCTGTACTGAAGGCATTCCATCCGAGGCCGGCCGTCAAATCGAGCGACGGATAGAAGCGTGCCCGCGCGGATCGCACATCTAAGCCAGCCGCCGCCACCTCACGTTCGGCTTGACGGATGTCAGCACGATTGCGAAGCAGTTGCGAAGGGACGCCCGCGTTCAGGGTGTTGAGATTCAAATCGATGAACTCGACATTGATTCGCTCGACCGGTTGCGGGTAACGGCCAACCAGGAAGTTGATGCGATTCTCTGCCTCAACAATGTCCTGCATGATGACCGAGAGTTCAGCTTGGTTCTTTTCAATTTCCGCTTGGAAACGCTGAACCGCCAGTTCCGTACCGCGGCCCGCATCTTTCTTTGCTTGAGCAGCTACGCGGCTGGCCTGCTGAATTTCGATCGTCTTGTTCACGATCTCGCGTCGACCGTCGAGCGCCAGCAGATCGTAGTACTTCTCCGCAATCTCCGCGACCAAGCGCGTGACAACAAAGTTACGACCTTCTTGCGTCGCAAAGTAGCGCATCGCCGCAGCGCGCTGTGCGTTTCTCAAGCGATGCCAGATATCGATTTCCCAAGAGACGTTCGCACCAATCAGGAAGTCTGGTAACGGTTCGGGAAAGCCCTTGCCGGGAGCAACCTCCAGCGCCTCCTCAACCGCGCCACCGCGCGTGAAGCGACTGGGCTTGTCCAGGCCAGCACCCAAGCCGAAATTGACGAACGGGCGATATTCACCGCTGCGAGCATAGGCTTCATTGCTGGCAATGCGCACCTCTTCGGCAAGAATCCGCAATTCCTGATTGCCCACGATCGCCTGTTGAATGAGCCCTAAAAGAAACGGGTCGTTATAAAATGCTTGATGCGGCAGACACGCACTGTTCTCGTAAGAGAGAATGTCAGGTCCGGTCTCCATTCCCAGCACCACAGGCTCGTCGACCAACGGCAACGACGACATTTCCTCGCCAGTCATGCCGCCGGCACTGTTCGTTGAGTCGATGGTACCATCAGCATCGAGCGAACTGGCGGTGTCCGCCGGCTGCTCTACGACATCGTCTGCAGCATTGTTGCGACGCAGGCTCACGACGCTCAGTAATTTGGAAAGCCCCTTGCTCTTGGGCTTTGCGACGGAAGCCGCGGCTTGGCCATCGTCTGCACTTTGACCATCGTTCACGGCTTGCGACTGTGAAACCTGACCGCCTGCGAAGTCTGCATTGCGAAAGGAAACGGGTGTGACCGAGATGCTATCAGCATCACTGCTTTCGCTAGAGTACGATCCGCCGGAAGGCGACGGCGGCAGTGGCGGCTGGGCATTGGCTTCCCAATAGGAATAGCCGTTATTGAACGCGTACATTGCCGGTGTTGCCGGTCCAGCTTGCGGACAGCGGAGACGAGGAATTCCGCACCCCAGCATCAATACTGCGGAGCCGCAGACAACAACCAAGGGAACGCGAGCAACTCGGCGTCTAGCGTAACGGTGCATATTCCTAGTCATCCCTGACGAAAACGTGCGCGACGGTTAACGCAACTCGGGCAAAGTGCCCGTCGCGACCACGGTTGCCGTTGATCCAAGCCGAGCGTCCAGTCCCTGACGCCCAGCGAACTCGTTCTTCCGATATCGTCCGGCTCTTAAGCGCCGAACGACAATTTGACTCGCTCGTACCGCGTGTGCCGATATTTGCAGACAGCCTATTCCGGCCGGGCAATTTAGAGCAGTCGAGAGTAGTGTGTAGAGCTCTGGTAGAGGTACGGCGATCGAATGGAGCACAGGAACGGCTCTTGCATTTGATTGTGCGGCAATCAAGCGAAGTTCGCCGAAAGGCGCCAGCCGCGGTTCTCACGCTGCGTGGATGCTCTTAGGCAGGACAAACCGACGCTAGCGCGTTGCGGCGAACTGAACTACCGCGCATGATCATGCTCATGGATCGCTACTGCTCTACTGCTCTACTTCTCTACTGCTCTCTATTCAGACGCGCTCTGCAATTTCCGAAAGCGGTTCGTAATGGGTATCGCGAATCAGGCTTCGGCCATCGGCAATCTTGGCGAACAAGTAGTACAGGCCCGGAATGAACAGCACACCCACCAGAGTACCCAAGAGCATGCCACCGACTGCGGTAGTACCAATGGTTCGATTGCCAATCGCGCCCGGACCGGTGGCCCGGACCAACGGAATCAGGCCGGCGATGAACGCAAATGACGTCATTAGAATGGGGCGAAACCGTAGTCGCCCGCCTTCGATTGCGGCATCGCGAATACTGATACCTTCACGGCGGCGCTGAATGGCGAACTCGATGATCAAGATTGCATTCTTGCCGAGCAAACCGACCAGCATAATCAGACCGATCTGACAGTAGACGTCGTTTGCCAACCCCATGGCACGCAGGAAGGCAAACGAACCAAAGATCCCGATTGGCAGTGACGTGATCACGGCCAGCGGCAGAATGAAGCTTTCGTATTGCCCGACAAGTACCATGTACACGAAGATGACCACGATCAAAAAGATGTAAGTCGCCGTGTTGCCCGCGTGAGCTTCGTCGTAGGCTAAGCCACGCCAGTCGATATCGAATCCGGCCGGCAGGGTTTCCTTGGCGACTTGCTTAATAGCCGCAATCGCTTCGCCACTGCTATAACCCGCTGCGGGAGCTCCTTGAATGGGAGCGGTCGGATAGAGGTTGTAGCGGCTGATTTCGTTCAAACCTTGTTGTTTCTCGATGTGCATGAACGCCGAGTAAGGCACCATCTCGCCGCGATCGTTCTTGACAAACATGTTGTCGAGATCTTCCGGGTAGCGGCGAAACTGGGGCGCCGCTTGCACATACACTTTGTAGAACTGCCCGAAGCGGACAAAGCCCTGTTCCCAGGTACTACCAACGACCATGGACAGGTTATCCATGGCGTCGCGAATGGATACTCCTTTTTGCATTGCGACATCATTGTCGATCTTAATTTCGTACTGCGGATAGTTGGCAGCGAAGAAGGTGAACAAGCCTTTGAGCTCTTTTCGTTTGCCAAGCGCTGCCATGAATTCATCGGTGACTTTGCCCAAGCGTTCGTAGTCGCCACTGTTCGTTTTATCGAGCAGGTTCACCGAGAAACCACCTGCGGCACCAAAGCCAGGGACGGCCGGCGGCTCGAAGAACTCAAGCTTCACATCCGCGATCGCCACGCCTTTTTCTTCGAGCTCTTCGATGATCTGTCTGGAAGTCCGCTTACGATCCGACCACGGCTTCAAATTGATCAAGCACGTGCCGGCATTCGAGCCACGGCCTTCGGTGAGCACTTCGTAGCCCGCGATCGACGACACCGAAATCACCTCGTCGAACTCTTCGCAGATGGCTTGCAACTCGTGACACTTTGCGTTCGTGTATTCCAATGTCGACCCGGGCGGCGTCTGCACAATGCCGTAGATCATTCCCTGATCTTCCAAAGGAATGAAGCCGGACGGCAACACTTTGTTGACGACCAGAATCCCGTAGCCGAATATCACGACAACGGCGATCGTCAACAGTCGACGCATGACAACACGGGCGACCATCGTGGCGTAGACGTTAGTGCCGTGCTCGACACCGCGGTCAAACAGGTGCAGGAACGCCCCGATGGGCCCGCGTTTCTTTGCTTCACCGTCCGCCCCTGACAGCGCCGCCCGCATCGACAACGCCGCCAGCAAGCCGGACACTCCACCAATGATCCACAGACGCGGCTCGGTAAGCTTGACTTGCTCCGAGATCACCTCGTGCACCAGTTCGACCTGAAGCAGATAATAAACACCAATCCCAACCGCAGCTCCAATTGACAAGCTTAAGACGGCACGAAAAATCTTTGCACCCCGCGCGCCAAGCTTCTTGGCTAAGCGATTGATCAATCCAATGAGCCCGTGTTGTTCCCCATGATGTCCATGCGGTTTCAGAATCATGGCGCACAACACCGGAGTGAGTGACAAGGCCACCACGCCAGACAGCACGATCGACATTGCCATCGTCAATCCAAACTGACGATAGAAGACACCCACCGGACCACTCATGAACGTGACCGGAATGAACACCGCGGTCATCACCAAAGTGATCGCGATAACGGCACCGCTGATCTCGCGCACGACTTCTTGAGTCGCCGCGTAAGGACTCAGATGCTTCGTATGCATCTTCTCGTGAACCGCTTCGACCACCACAATCGCGTCATCGACCACGACACCGATGGCCAAGACCAATGCGAACAGAGTAATCAAGTTGATGGACATACCAGCCACCAACATAAAAAAGAATGTGCCGATCAACGACACGGGCACAGCCAACGTCGGAATCAACGTACTGCGAAAATCACCCAGGAACAGGAACACGACCAACGAGACCAGGATAAAGGCCTCAAACAGCGTATGAATAACTTTCTCGATCGACGCGTCCAAGAACTTCGAAACGTCGTACGTGATGGCATAGTCCATGCCAGGAGGAAATGAACTCTCCTTGATCGCCTCGACCTTCTCCTTCACCTTTTCGATCACCTCGGTGGCGTTCGATCCCGGTGTTTGCTTAAGCACGATGGCGGCAGCCGGCAGCCCGTCAATGTCAGAGTAAAGATCGTAGAACGACGAGCCCAACGTCACCTCGGCCACGTCGCGCAAGCGCAGGATCTGCCCTTCCGAGTTGGCTCGCAAGATGATGTCGCCGTACTGCTCCGGCGTCTGGTAGCGGCCGATCCACGTGAGCACATACTCCTTGGTCTGCGATGTCTGGCCGGTAGCTTGTCCCAGTCGACCGGGGGAACCGATCATACTTTGATCAGCCAGCGCTTCCATGACGTCTTCCGCGTCAACCTTGTAGGCACGCATCCGATCCAAGTTCAATTGGATGCGCATCGCATAGGCACGATTGCCCAAGATCGTCGCACGCCCCACGCCTGGAATACGGGCAATCTCGTTCAGCACATTGACCGTGGCGTAGTTGTAGAGAAAATTCTGATCCGTGTTCTTATCTTTACTGAAGATATTCACGTACATCAGCATGCTCGACATGTTCTGCATGACGATGATGCCTTCACGTTGCACAATCGGCGGCAGATTATTCTTCACCGCCTGCACGCGATTGTTGACGTTCATCACCGCAACGTTTGCATCGGTGCCTGGCTCGAAGACAACTTGAATCGTGCCTTCACCCGCACTCGTCGCATCCCCCATCATGTACCGCATGTTCGGCACACCGTTGATGGCCTGCTCCAGGATCACCATCGTAGATTCGATGAGAATCTTGGCGCTGGCTCCGGGATACGAGACCGAAACAACAACGCTGGGTGGCGCCACCGAAGGGAACTGTGAAGTGGGCAGAACGTTGATGGCCAAGCCGCCCATGAACAGAATGAGCAGCGAGATGACGATCGCCAAAGCTGGGCGATGCAGAAATTTAGAGAACATGTTTCACTAGTTTTGTTTTAGAGACTTAAGCGAATCGTAAGTGCGCAGCGCTACCGCAAGTCTGTCGGGCAGACATTACGCAGTGAACGGTGCAGGCGCCGTCGGCAGGGATATCCGTCACCGACGATCGCCCAAGCAGAGAATGCGCCGCAGCTATTCGGCGTGATATTTCAGACTGGTCAAGACATCGCTCGGATCTTGAAACTCGAATTCGACCTTGTCACCATCTCGAACTTGGCCAAGCCCTTCGAGCACAATCCTTTCGCTGCCGTCCAGCCCACTCGCAACGATAAACACGTCATCCTGTTCGTTCTGAATCTTGACCTCGCGCTGATGCACGACGCTCTCGTCGTCCACGACGTAGACATACATCTTGGCCAGAATCTCGAACGTGGCTCGTTGTGGAATCACCAACGACTCGGGCTGCACGTGATGAATGAGAATCGTGCCAGTTTGTCCATGTCGCAACAGGCGATTCGGATTGGGAAAATCAGCACGAAAATCAATGTTGCCCGTCTCGTTATTGAATTCGGCCTCGATCGCACCGATCGTTCCCTTTTCCGAAAAGAGCTGGTGATTAGCCAAACGCAGTTCGATGTCCAGCGACTTCTGATGTGCGGGGTCATGAATGACTTCCTGGTATTCCAGGTAGCGTGCTTCCGGCACATTGAAGTAGACCCACATCACCTCGTTGTCAGACAACGTTGTCAACGAGGCCCCTTCCTCCAACAAGCTGCCCTTTTGTTCTTGCAGGCGATCAATGATTCCGTCGAAAGGCGCCTTGATGCTTGCGAATCCCAACTCCGCCTTGGCCACAGCAACCTTAGCTTGCGCCTTGGCAAGTTTCGCTTCCGCCAGCTTGGCTTCTTGCGACGAGACGACATTCTGATCGACCAGCTTCTTGGTGTTGTCGTATTCGACCTGTGCCAGCTTCGCCTCGGCCAAGTCCGCGTCCAAGCGTGCTTGATAGAGCGTTGGCAGCACCTTGAATAACAAGTCACCTTCCTTGACGGTCTGACCTTCGTTAACGGCAACCTCTTCCAAGTAGCCTTCCTCTAACGCTCGAATTTCAATGTGGCGGCGGGAGTGAATCTGGCAGACATATTGTTCGGTAAGCGTAACGTCTTTCAGCTCAGGGCTCGTCACAATGATCTTGTGAATCGCGTGATGCCCCTCACCACCCTCATGCTCCGACGCAGCGTGATGTTCGTCGGCATGCTCGGCGTCTTCATGGTCCGCCGTTTCACCTTCGGCGCCTTCACTGGCGACTTCAGCGGAGGAAGCAAAGTGTTTTCCCAACGCATCCTTCACGCCATCGTTGATCGACACAGCAACGGAAGCAGCAGCTAGTACTGCAGTGAACAACAATCTTACTCGCATATGAATTCAGTCCTTGGACCCATGAGGCCAATCTGGTTAGCACGCCGCTTCTCGCGCCAACATGTCCGCAGTGCGACAGCCATTCAGATGACACCCCTCCGCACTACGCGTCGAACGTCCCTAAGGCAAAGTTCATGCCAAGCCGTCTTTTGCCGCATTTCGTGGCACTTATGCCGAGGCAATGGTCCAACCGCCACGCCTTGACTGAACGAATTTCCGCAGACTGAGCGCGCGCCGGCCAGCACACACATGCCAGATCTTGCAGAGTGCTCGCAGGAACTTGCATGGGATTTCGGCTGGCCGTGCAATAAATTGCGTATCGTGATGAAGCTCTATCACTCTCAGTTAGTTCGCCGTCAGTTAGTTCGCCGAAAGGCGCCAGCCGCGGTTCACGGCATGATTGAGGAGCGCTGATCGATCTTTGAGTTGTGAGTTTTGAATGCGGTAGGAACAGCAAGCTTGGGGCATAGCATTCCGAAATCAGAAATCATCATTCCGAAATCATCAATATCAGCGCCGGAACAGAACCGACGCTAACGCGTTGCGGCGAACTACAACGAACCAGCGTCGACCTTACGCCGAGCTGCCCGAGCTCTGCTTGTCCGACTGCAGCAACCACAAGCAGATCCGTTTGCGTGCTGAATCGAAATACCGATCGTACAGCGCGGGTGTGAGCTGTAGCGCGGCCATGATTTCGTAACGATGGTAGCCTTGCCAACGCATCAGAATAATCTGTCCACGCACGGGACAAATCTCGTGGCAGTAACGCTCGATCACGTCCATGATTTCGACTTCGCTAAAGCTGCGATCGAAAATCGCGACTTGCCGCTCCGTCAACGGCACTTGCTGACGTTTCGGAATCCGCTTCTGAGCGGTTTGACGACGCGTGCGATCCACCAGCACATGACGCATACATACGACCGCGGCCTTGATGAACGCTCTGGACGAAGGCCAGTTGCGCATCGAGCTTCCCAAACGTAGCAGCGTATCATGCGCCAACTCTGTCGCCTGATAAGTGTTCCACCAGTACTTACGACGAATTGCCGAACGCGCCATGCGTTTGACAATCGTGTAATTCTCGTCGGCAAGTTCTCGATGAGTTCGTGTCACGGTGTGGCTGCCTCGCTGGATGAGTCCACCCATTGTAATGAGTACACACCGCTGTTTTCCACAACAATTGGTACCAAGTTAGCGTCGTTACGCCGCTGCCACCACTTTGTCACAAAGCCAGTGGCCAATGGCAACGGATCGCAGGCCGCGGTTTGTGTCGCTAAGAAACCGCAGGTGATGGCCAAATTCCGGGCCGTATTAATCGGATAGTTGTGTCGCCAGCCAAAATGTCGCGCACCGGCGATCAGCATCTGAACGCGCCAGTACGCCTCACGACCGTAATCGGCCTGTCGATTGGCCACCGAAGCCAATCCCTCGTAGATACTTGCCAAGCGATATAGCGACTCATCGCCCATCAGATAGAACTGATTCAACGCATATAGCGCCAATCGATCCGCCTCTCGAAACGCCTGTTGGTCCCGCAAGAATCGCGCATAAGTAATCAACTCCATGGGATCCGGCTTAGTCGTCGGCCTTAGAATCTGCTGCTGTAACGCCAGCGAGAGCAGCAGATGCTGTTTGGCCTCCTCAAGTTTGCCTTGCCATGACAGTGCCATCGCAAGTTCACGATGGAGGCCTGCGAGCACGTAGTTGCCCGGCGACAATCGTTCGGTACGCTCCAACAGAGAACGGAATATCGGCTCCGCGCGCTCAGCCTGTTTTGTCGATAGGAGTTGGGTGGCCAACTGACGGTGCGCCGTGATTGTCTCCGAGCTATCGATCCCCTCGTGCTCTTCGTAGTACTGCGCCACTTCCCGCAGCAGACGCTCGGCCTCGTCGTGCCGATAGAGACTTGCCAAACAGTTTGCCAACTCGATTATCAGGCGCGCGTCTGAGTCGTTCCACTCGGAACGTGGCTTGCCAGTCGCACGCTCACTAATCACCTTGTATGCTTCCTCGACGCGTCCGATATACCGGCAGATCTGAGCAAACCCAACCGCGTGATAGCTCAACTCTTCTTCCGAAGCACCGATCCGCTCCAATCGCTCAAAGATCGATTGTGCCAACCGATAAGCTTCTTCCCACCGCCCCATTGCACGAAACGCTCCCATGAGCAAGGTTTCTGCATCGATTACCTCACGGGACGTATCCCCCAACGCTTGGCGAAACAGTTCGACAGCGCGAGCCAGTTCCTGATGCGCCAAAACATGGTCGTGATAGGTTGAAAATGTCACGCCCAGTATCCGCCGAACGCTGGCCTCCACCAACGGATCACCTGAGAACCCACCTTGCATCTCTGCCGATGCTCGCTTCAATCGTTCATAGTGCGAGATTCGCAGTTCATCGCGGGTCGCGTTCCGGGGTGGCGAAATCACGAGATTCAGCGCATCGATAACTTTCTCAGCGCGCGATAGATTCGCCGCCTGCTGTGCTTCTGCGACGGTTGCTCGCTGCAAGGCTTCACTCTTCTCGCGAGTTTCGCTACGCAGGTCCTGCAACAGACCATTGGCCACACGCTCGGCCGTGGCAGCACGTTGTCCGTACCACAGAGCAATCACCAACAATAACAGCGAGAGACACAGCGTGGCACTGAACAAACTGTGTTCCCGAAAAAACGTCATGGTGTTGTACCAGAACGAATCCGGGTGAGCGTTAACGCGTTTGCCCTGTCGAAAACGAATGACGTCTCCGACGAACTCTTCGATCGTCTGATAGCGTCGTTCGGGCTTTTTATGTAGCGCCGTGAGTACGATCGAATCAAGTGCCCCCGAGCTGATCGGCCTGCCGCTGGCCCGATTAACGGACGAAGGTGCGTCAAACGTGTGTTCACAGATAAACGACATTAGCTCGGACGTATCCGGAAAATCGTCCAACGCCAGCGCCGGCGTTCCCGTCAGCAGCTCATAGAGCACCAACCCCATGCCGTAGATATCGGTGCGTGTGTCAGTGCCTAGCCCGCGCAGTTGTTCCGGGCTGGCGTAAGCTCGCGTGCCCACGAACTCGCCATGCCGAGTATGCTTCGCTGACTGCGAATCTTCGCCGAGCGCCTTGGCGATACCGAAGTCAATCAGCTTGGGAACCGCGACACCCGTGACCTCGTCGCGCGACACGAGAACATTGCTGGGTTTGATATCGCGGTGAATGATGCCTTGATGATGAGCGTGGGCGACGGCGTCGCATACACTTTCAAATAATCGCAGACGTTGTGCCAGGTCGAGTTCAAAGTACTCGCAGTAATGTGTGATCGGACAGGCGTTTGGCACCAACTCCATGACAAAGTACGGACGACCGTTCTCTTGCCCACTGTCGATGTGTGCGGCAATGTTCGGATGCTGCATCTGCAGCAGCACCTGTTGCTCTCTTTCAAACCGCGTGTGAAACATCGGCGTGCCACGAAGATGCTCACGCAGCACTTTGACCGCGAATTGGACTTCCGTTTCACCGGTTCGCCGGGCGGCATACACCTCACCGCAACCGCCCTGACCGATCTGTGTCACTAGCGTATACTCACCGCAACGACATCCGGCCAGCTCGCCCGGCAGTTCGTCCAAAAAACCGCTCGGCTGAAATTCGATAACTTGCAGAACCTGTTGAATCGCGTGCGCATCACCCCGACAGAGATCAGTGACATACTGCTGTCGCTGCTGCTTGGGCATTGCGGCCGCCTGTTCCGCGATAAGATCTATTTCCGCATCGTTCACGCCAAGTTCGCCTTCACAGCTCCGCCAAGCCATTGGCAATGTAGCAATCAATTTTCGCTAACAACGACTAGTCAGAGATAGCGTAATCACAGCGTAATCGTCGTATCGCCAGATCTTACGTATTTTGGCGAAGTCTCGGTGAAAAACCAAGACGTTCAACCCCTTGAACGATGAGACACGTTCGCATACCGTCTGGGTTTTCCGTTCTCTAGCCCTCGCGCGCATGGTATCTAAGCGACATGGAGCAAATCGTCTACTACAACCGCTATCTTCAATGTAGCGAAATCGAACAGGTTTACGGCGATAACTATCTACGCTGGACCTACGGCACGTTTGCGGGCAAACTGGCGCTCGCCGCCGCGGTGAAACGCGCCTGGTTCTCGCGCTGGTACGGCTGGCGCATGAACCAACCAGCGACGCGTGACAAGATCGCGCCGTTCATTCAGCAGTACGGGCTCGACGCGAGCGAATTTGCAAAGCGGCCAGAAGACTTCGCACATTTCAACGACTTTTTCTATCGCAAGTTGACCGCCGCGGCGCGACCGATCAACGACGACCCGAACTCGATCGTATTTCCCGCAGACGGCCGACACCTGTGTGTTCCTGACTTGTCGCAGGCCGAGGGACTATTCGTGAAAGGGCAGATGTTCAGCTTAAGGAGCTTGCTACGTGACGACAAGTTGGCACAACAGTATGCCGGCGGTGCGCTCATCCTCTCACGGCTCTGCCCCCTGGACTATCACCGCTTCCATTTCCCCGCGGCCGGACAAGCTGGACCAACACGCGTGATCAATGGCCCGCTGTATTCCGTTAATCCAATCGCACTCTGCCAGAACATCCGCATCTTGACAACAAATCGTCGCACGCTGTCGGTACTGCAGACCGCACGATTCGGCCAGATCTTGCTGATGGAAATCGGCGCCACCTGCGTCGGCGGCATTCAGCAGACGTACACTGCCGGCACGCAAGTAGCAAAGGGTGACGAGAAAGGCTATTTCTACTTCGGCGGTTCCTCAACCATCACCATTTTCGAACCGGGACGCATCCGTTTCGATGCAGACCTAGTCGACAACTCAGCCCAACACCGAGAACTTTACGCGCACATGGGCGATAGGGCTGGAACCGGGAGCTAATTAGCCGAGCAAGATCATGTCCGGAACCTCCGCCTTCCTTCGCGACCTTCCGGCTGCGCAGCTTCGAGATCAGGAAAGCATCGCCTGACTACGGTCGGATATGTTTTTGTCCGTAGAAAACTGAATCGCGATAGAGCTCTACGCCCTCGCCTGTCGCCTCTGCACCTTCCAACTAATAAGCACAGGAAGCGCAATCGAGACACTCAACGCCAACGGCAGCCACGCGTGCGCGGCGGCAAAGCGGCCGAGCGACGAATAGGCGATGGCGATACCGAGATTCGCCAGCAGCACAGGCGGCAAGAAGGAACGCCACGATAGTCGCTGAGCGCCGAGCCATAACACTGTGGCCTCCGCAAGCACCGGCAGCGGTCGAGTCGTGACGAGCAACCACGCGGCGTGGCTCTCACCAAACTCCTCCAGGTATGACGCCTGCTTGTCACCCACCGATCGCATAGCCCAAGCGCGGCCGCAGATCCGACTGGCGGCAAAGCCAATCACGGACCCCAACGTCAGGCCTAGCCACGAAGCGCCGATGGCGATCGCAGGTGGCAAACGACTCCCTCCGAGTGTACTCAGAAAGCTCGAAGGAATCGGCAACAAGATGTCAGTGGCCAGCAGTCCCACGATCCACGATGCAACGGCAGTGGCTGACATGGGTTGCGCAAGTCGTGCCCGTATCCACGCTTCGAGCGGCTCATGCCAAATTGCGAAGGGAACGATCGGAATCAACAGCACGACCAGGAGAATACAGAGAGACTTTTTCATCTGGCAGGTGAGCATCAATGATGCTTTCGAAAGTACGCAAGGAAGTTCGCCGAAAGGCGCCAGCCGCGGTTCTCACACAGTCGCAGCCAATCACCAGAACAAACCGACGCTAACGCGCTACGGCGAATTAGCAACCGACTCAGTTCGCTGCAAGGCCCGCGACGTTTAGATGACGACTTCGCAGCAGCAAGACTTACTTTTTGCGCCAGCGTTTTAGCACCACACCGCCGGCGCACATTCCGGCGACCACCAGACCGCAGGCAGCCGCCGAAGGCTCGGGAACGCCAACGATCGTAATCGCTTTGACGGAGACTGTGGCTTGGAGTGCCGGACGAGTGCCAACGGAGCTATAAGGCAGAAGTGGCATCGTCTGCTGATTGTCTGCGGTGTCGTAAAAGAGCTCCGGAGGATTTTGGCCGGGGATCGGACGCCGCACCGCACCCCAACCTGGAAAGAAGTCCGCAACCTCAGGCAACAGAATGATGCCCTCGTTCCAAACCATGTTGCGTACCGAGACGGGGCTAATAAACCCCCAGTTCGAACCAATGTGCGGGTTGCTTCCGAAGTCGTCGGGGACGTCATAGCGAAACCCATTCAAATCCACGGCTTGCCAAACTAATGGCCCCGAGGTTTGCAGATTGGGCGTCCAATATGGCGTGCTGCCCTCAATCTCCTCCCAGAAGCTGATCGTAACCGTGTCGGCAAGCGTATCGACGACACCCACCCAATGAGGTCCACCGTGATCCGGAAAGGCGGATGTGGGTAGGTTCTGATCGCGGAAGTCGATCTCGACGAAGTTCGCCGTCGCCACTCCGACGGTCGCCATCCAAATTAGCGCACCCGCCCAAGAGGCGATGAAGTTCAGGCGGCTTGGAGTTCTACGCGGCACAGGGGCCCCCAATTACGTCAAGCAGACGCAACGCGATTCTACGCAGCATTCCGTTCCTGCGCGTTGACACACCGCACGTCGCAAATCAACAGCGATTAGTCTACACAGCCCCGTCAACCAGGGGAACTTTCGTTAGAAAAAATATCTACGGAATCGGCAAAAACCCGGGAGTTTGGCCAAATCCGGAGCCTCTCGGCAACAAACCAGGAAATCTGTATTGCTTCCCGTAAAATATATTGCTATTTCCGTATGCCTCAGTTAACCTGTAGCGAAGAGGTAGGGGTCGTGGATTCCCGGTCCGCGAATACCTCAAAACGGGTAAAAATTGACGTGCTTCGCTGTCACATATTTACATTGGCTAATGCCGTAGGGGGAGTCTAGTGAGTTCAACAATCATGAAGCTGCAAACAAAACATTTCTTCGCCAAGCTATTGGCTGTGCCCTGTGTCATCGGAATCGTCGGCAGTGCAATCTCTGCCAGTGCCGCGACCATCAACTACGGTGACTTCACCGGTGCGACCGTGGATTACATTAACGTCCGCGAGGACGCGAATTCGGTCGACGATGTGCCGCCGCTTTTCGGCGCTCCCACAGTGACCGGCGACTCGATTGACTTCGATCCGGTTGGTTTCAATGCGGCAGCCGGTGGCGCCAGTGGGATTGACATCACGGACGGCAATCTGGCCTTCGATATTGTGGCAAAGCCCAACTACGCAATCAACAACGTTCGCTTCACAGAAGCAGGCGACACGACATTGGCTGGCTTTGGCACCGACGCGACTTTCACGAGCGCAACGGCTCGGATCTTTGTTGATATCAAAGAAGTTGACGGCGCTGGCATCAGCGAGATCAACTATCAGACATCGATGACCTTCTCGCCCGACAATGGCACCTATCGCCTCGGCACTGAAGGCGGCGGTGGCCCCCTATTCCAAACCATCTGGAACGGCCTGATCGACATCGACGTGGACCAGATCCTGACCGACAACGGCATCAGCTTCACCTCCGGTGCCACCCTGGTTTCGATCAACCTGGACAACACGCTGGTTGCTTCATCTCAAGACGGCACGACTTCGTTCATCGCGAAGAAGGACGCCGATGGTGTGACGATCACCACCAACCTGCCGGAACCCTCCAGCATGCTACTGGCCCTCCTGGGCGCTGCAGGCCTCGGCATGATCCGCCGTCGCTAAACTGCAATACACCCCGACACAAGCCTAGCGATTACTCACTTACGGGATTGATACTGAGTTGACACGAAAGCCGGCTCCCTTGCGGAGCCGGCTTTTTTCGTGCGCGATGCAACGGGCACGATCTCGCAGTCGACACAACTCCCCATGCCCAGTGACTCTCAACCGCCTTGCATTGCACCGTCTACGCGCAATTCAGGGAGTTGAAACAGGGCCACACCGGTCGATCACGCAAGCGACCATCCGCTTCATTAGCTTTCATCGCGCATCTCACAACGCATCGAAGCAAACTTCGCAGAATCAACGCCGTTCGCAATGATGCCACGGCGTAACCCCAATGCAATGACAACGCGAGCGCAATCAACGCCCATTTCGGTTTTCGGCTCGCTTCGCCAGCCCCTCGCAACCGACAACAGGCTAGATCCAAATCGGCGCTGCTGAAACAGACGTCGCGAGAACCCGCGCTGCCGCGTCCACGCAGCCACTACACTCAGCCCACGACACCCATACCCCGCGACGCAAAGACCTCACCACAACGACACAACCAATGCCCTACACTGCCCACTTAGCCCGCTCGCCGCATTCACAATTTTTTTTCTGCATTCAAACACCAAGTAGGTGTTGACTCGCGATTCGCCCCGCTTTACATTGGGCAGCTTCCCAAACGACCCTTGGAGTCACTTGGGTAACGAATCGTCGGCGACTGCGACACGACTACTTATTGCAGAAGCCCCCCCATACAAGACGCTTCCTGAGCCTGGCTCTAGAAGCACACTGAAGTACCTCATTATTCAGGAGTTTGCTCCGTGGTGGCACCGTCGCACGAAGTTATTCGCATTCGCATGGAAGCGTATGACCACCTGATCCTCGATCAGAGTGCGAAGGAGATTGTCGAAACGGCGAAGCGAACAAACTCGGAGGTCCACGGACCGATCCCGTTGCCGACTCGCATCGAGCGATACACGGTTTTGGCTGGTCCCAACATTGATAAGAAGGCGCGGCAGCAATTTGAGATCCGCACGCACAAGCGCGTCATCGACATCGTGCAGGCGACGGCGAAGACGATCGAGGCACTGAACAAACTGAGCCTCCCGGCGGGCGTTGACATCAAGATTAAAGCCTCGACCAAATAGCTACGAATTACTATTAGCTCGCGACGCCCTCACGCACCGCAAGTGCGGTCAAGGCAAGCAACGCAAACGGCTCCTCCGTTCGCCTGACTCAGTCGCGACTCACGTTAAACCCAACCACCACATGCGAGGACACGTCACGTTGCCATTGATTCACATCGAGGCAACTGACTGGCCAGACAGAGTTAAATGAACAGGAAGTCTTGAGGGTAACCCCAGGCCACTCGACCGGTCCCGGTGAGTCCCGCAAGACAACGACTGCAGGAAACAACGACGATGTGCAAGGGAATACTCGGCCGCAAGGTCGGCATGACGCAAGTCTATGACGAACGCGGTAACATCATTCCGGTGACGGTGATTCAGGCAGGTCCCTGCCACGTCCTGCAGTTGAAGACGGTGGAGCGAGACGGCTACGAAGCCGTGCAGTTGGGTTATCTCGACAAGCCTCGTCGCTTGGCCAGTCGTAGCGAACGTGGTCGTGTCGGCAAGCTGCAAAGCAAGCGATCCAAGAAGCTGACCGCCGCAGGCGTGACGATCTCCGCCAAGGCCGAATGCGAGCCCAAGCGTTTCATCCGCGAGTTTCGCGGCGAAGCCAGTGGCGTCGAAGTGGGCCAGGAGATCAAGGTCGATGTCCTGACGGACGTCAAGGCAGTTGACGTGATTTCCACGAGTCGTGGTCGCGGCTTCCAGGGCGTAATGAAACGCCATGGTTTCTCTGGCCAGCGAGCCACTCACGGTGTGAAGAAAGTGCACCGACATGCCGGCGGTACGGGCAATAGCGCTTGCCCTAGTCGTGTATTCAAGGGCACAAGAATGGCCGGTCATCACGGAGATGCTCGCGTGACCAGTCGCAATCTCAAGGTGGTCCGTGTCGACACGGACAATAACCTGCTTCTCGTGCGAGGTGCCGTCGCGGGACCTCCCGGTGGTTATGTTGTGGTGCGAGCAACAAATAAGGTTCGCTAACCACAATATTCACTCGACCTGAAGCGTTCGAGTCACTGGGCCTACCAGTAGATTCCCAGAGACCCGACAACTGAACCTCCATAGCAGACAAGCGAAACCAGAGCGATGGCAAGTCTCACTGTTTACGATCGAACCGGTAAGGAAGTCGGCAAATACGACATTGCCCCGACGGACATTGCCCCGCGCATCAACAAGCAGTTGTTGCACGATGTGGTGGTCATGTACCAAGCCAATCAGCGTCAGGGTTCCCACCGTTCCAAAACTCGTGGTGAAGTCGCGGGCTCCACGAAGAAGATGTATCGCCAGAAAGGCACTGGCAACGCTCGTGCCGGCAGCAAGCGCAGCGGTATTCGCCGTGGCGGCGGTCACATCTTCGCCAAGCGTCAACGCGATTATTCGTATCGCTTGCCACGCAAGGCCGTGCAATTGGCCACTCGCATGGCGATCGCGTCAAAGATCCGCGACAATGAAATGGTGGTGATCGACGAGCTGAGCTTTGGCGCACCCAAGACCAAGGAAATGGCGACCCTACTGAAGGCACTCGGCCTCAGCGGCGTCAGCACGCTGATCACGACGGACGCACTGGACGTGAACGTCTACAAGAGTGCTCGTAATATTGCGACCGTAGCCGTGTCGCCCGTATCCGACCTCAATGCCCTGTCGGTGCTGAAGCCCACTCGCATGCTGGTCACCAAGCAGGCGCTCGATCGCATCAAAGAGCGAGCTAACCAAGGTGCCACTCAGGCGTAGAGCGGGCCACACAGCGGCCTCCCGCCGACAGCAGACAAACGACCCATAGACGTGACCATAGGATAAAGACCGATGTCAGCCATCACCGCTCCAACGGAGTCAGCATCGAATCTCCAATTGGCGCCGCACCAAATCGTGCTGCGACCGCTGGTGACTGAAAAAGGCATTCACCGCTCGACGCGTGACAATCAGTATGCGTTCGAAGTGAACCCACTCGCGGACAAGTGTGCGATCAAGAAGGCGATCGAACACTTGTTCAATGTGACAGTGACCAAGGTGAGAACACAGAACCGCAAGGGCAAGTCACGCCGCTACCGTTTTCGCTACGGCATGACCAAGAGCTGGAAGAAGGCGATCGTTTCACTGGGACCAGACGACAAGATCGAGCTGTACTAGCGAACGACGCCGAACTCGAAGACCCGAACAGGCAGTTGTGCGAACTGCTGAGAGACAGGAAGACCGATGGGAATACGCAAATACAATCCGACCTCTGCCGGACGCCGCAATGCGTCAGTCAGCGACTTTGCGGACCTGACCAAGGGTGCTAGTCCGGAAAAGACGTTGCTGCAGCCGCTGCGCAAAAAGGGCGGACGCAACAACCAGGGTAAGATCACCGCTCGACATCGCGGTGGCGGACATAAGCGTCAGTATCGCGTGATCGACTTTCGTCGGGACAAGGACGGCGTGAAGGCTCGCGTCGATTCGATTCAATACGATCCAAATCGTAGTGCACGAATCGCGTTGCTCCACTATGTGGACGGCGAGAAGCGCTATATCTTAGCTCCAGACGGTTTGAAGCAAGGTCAGATGCTGGAGAGTGGCCCCGAGGCGCCGCCGACGGTGGGCAACTGCTTGCCGATGAGCCGGATTCCTGCGGGTACAACGATTCACAACATCGAACTGCGACCAGGTAACGGTGGCACGATGTGCCGCAGTGCGGGTTCGAGTGCCACATTGATGGCACGCGAGGCGGACTGGGCTCAGTTGATGTTGCCGAGCGGTGAAATTCGCCGTGTGCCGTCGACCTGCCGTGCCACGGTCGGCAAGGTTGGCAACACCGACCACATGAACGTTGTGTTGGGCAAAGCCGGCCGCAAACGTTGGCTAGGCCGTCGTCCGCACGTTCGCGGTACGGCCATGAATCCGCATGACCATCCGCACGGTGGTGGTGAGGGCCGCACGAAGGGCGGTCGCCATCCGGTGAGCCCCACGGGCAAGCCGGCCAAGGGCGGACCGACTCGCAATCGTCGCAAGCCGTCCAACTCCGCGATCGTACGTCGTCGTCGTTCGCGCCGTTATGGTCAATTGAAGAAGTACTAGATCCGTAGCTGAAGCGGGTGCGTCCCCGGTAGCGACGCCTGAAATGCGAGTGACACGATGGGAAGATCACTAAAGAAGGGCCCGTACGTCGACCCCAAGGTGTATCTGAAAGTTCAGAAGCAACAGGAGTCCGGCTCGGGTGAACCGATCAAGACGTGGGCACGTGCCTGCACGATCGTGCCTGAGTTCGTCGGCGTCACGTTCATGGTTCACAATGGCAAGCAGCACTTGAAGGTGTTTGTCACTGAAGACATGGTTGGCCACAAACTCGGCGAATTCGCTCCCACACGCATCTTCCGCGGCCACGGCGGTAAGGGCGGGAAGAGGTAGCGGCAAAAGGTAACAGTGATGCAGTACAAATCAAGTTATCGATACGCACGAATCAGCGCCCAAAAGGTGCGGCCGTTGGCCAACTTGATTCGCGGCAAGTTTGCAGGTGAAGCGTTGGAGATCCTGCGGTTCCAACCGCAGCGCGGCGCGCGGATGCTCGAGAAAGTGCTGAAGAGCGCCCTCGGCAACGCGCAAGACCCGGATCATCCAATGAACAAGGGCCGCTCGATCAACACCGAGACGTTGGTCGTGTCGGAAGCCCACGTCAATGGAGGCCCGATGTTTAAGCGAGTTCGTCCGCGAGCTCGTGGCATGGCCTTCATGATCAAGAAGCGGTTTGCGCACATCCACGTGACCCTGGAAGAGATTTTCGAATAGGTATCCGGATTCGCACTCCGGACTCCGACTTCGATGGAGATCAATGAGCGATGGGACAAAAAGTAAATCCAGTTGGCTTCCGCACGGGCATCATGGTGGGCTGGAAAAGCCGCTGGTACGCTTCTAAGCAGGAGTTTTCCTCGCTGCTGATCGAAGACAAGCGGATCCGGGACTTCATCAAGAAGCACCCCCAGAAGCAACAATACCGAAACGCGGGTATCGATCGCATTGAGATCGAACGGACGCGAGATGAAGTCAAGGTCGTGCTGCACGTAGCACGTCCGGGCTTGATCATCGGCAAGAAGGGTCAGGAGATCGAACTGCTGCAGGCTGAACTGCAGAACTTGATCGGTCGTCGCGTGAATCTGAAGATTGAAGAGATTTCGCGACCTGAGTTGTGTGCACAGTTGATTTCGGAAGACATTGCCGAGCAACTGCAAAAACGAGCTGGCTTTCGTCGCACGATGAAGCGTTCGATGGAAGCAACGATGGAGGCGGGTGCTAAAGGCATCAAGATCCAGTTGGCCGGCCGCTTAGGCGGGGCGGAAATGGCTCGACGTGAAAAACAAATCGCCGGATCGATTCCGCTCAGCACCTTGCGAGCAAAGATCGACTACGGCTTTACGGAAGCCATGACACCGCAAGGTCACATCGGCATCCAAGTATGGGTCAACCAAGGTTTCTACAGAGGGGACGACAGCTATGGCGATGATGCCGAAGCGAGTCAAACATCGCAAAAGCCAAAGAGGACGTATAAAAGGTAACGCGACTCGAGGCAATCGAGTGGTGTTCGGCGACTTCGGTTTGCAGGCGGTGCAAGGCGGCTGGATCAAGGCTTCCACCATCGAAGCTGGCCGTATCGCTGCCCAGCAGTACATCCGTGGCGAAGGCCGGCTGTACGTGCGGATCTTCCCGCACAAGTCAGTCACGTCGACGCCGCTGGAAACTCGTATGGGCAAGGGCAAAGGTGAACCCGATTTCTGGGCCGCCGTTGTAAAGCCCGGCACCGTGTTGTACGAGTTGGCTGGTGTTACCGAACAACAGGCCCGAGTGTGCTTGGCACGTCTCGCGCACAAGATGCCGCTGCGAGTGCGTTTCGTACGCCGTCGCGCCGTGTAGGTGTGACGACGGTTGAGGACACAGCACAGCAGACCTGAAACAGAATTGGACTTTGAGGAAGTGAATCGATGAAAGCCGCCGAATTGCGTGACATGAGCGATGAGCAGCTGGAATTGACGCTGCAAGAGACGGCGACGGGCTACTTTCGACTGCGACTCCAGGCAAATACCGAACGTCTGGATGCTCCCAGCGAGTTGCGTCGTCACCGCCGCTTGATCGCTCGGATCAAAACGATTCAGCGTCAGCGTCTCGCCGCGAAGTAGCCCGTTGAGTTGTTTCAATGGGTTTTCGGAAAGAGACGATGTCCGGACTCCTTCCCACCCAGACCCTACAGGAATAAAACAAGCTTGCTGAACTGCCGCCGAAGCGGCGACTGGCTTTAGGACTAACACGATGCCCAAACGAGTAATGGTTGGAGTTGTCACGAGCGACAAGATGGCGAAGACCCGTCGCGTCGAAATCGCGCGGTTTGTGAAGCACCCGAAGTACGGCAAGTACATTCGGCGCAGCACGGTCTGCTACGCCCATGACGAACAGAACGAGTCGGGTGTCGGTGACACGGTGGAGATCATCGAGTCGCGCCCGCTGTCGAAGCTTAAGCGTTGGTCACTGGTGAAGGTGATCGCGAAGAGCACGGCGGTGGATGTTGCGGCGTTGAAGGCGGCCCACCAAGTAAAGCATGCGGAAGAACAGAATAAGTAGTCTCGCTGAGCGTAAACTCGCCGAGCGTCGGTCCGGTTCACCGCCAGACAGATTGCCGGCCGCCAGTAGCGAGCAGACGTTTATCGAGAACACTGAAGGTGTCCGGTTATGATACAGCAGGAAACACGACTCTCCGTCGCAGACAACACGGGCGCGAAGGAAGTCAAGTGCATCAAGGTCCTCGGCGGTTCGCGTCGCCGGTTCGCGGGGCTCGGTGATATCATCATCTGCAGCGTTCGCAGTGTGATTCCCGGTAGCGACGTGAAGAAGAAGGCGGTCGTGCGAGCGGTCATCGTTCGCTGTAAGCAGCCGACGCGACGAGCGGACGGCAGCTACATCCGCTTTGACAGTAATGCGGTGGTGATTGTCGATGGCGACGGCAATCCGCGTGGTACACGTATTTTCGGGGCAGTTGCCCGTGAGTTGCGTGAGCGTAGTTTCATGAAGATTGTCAGCCTCGCCAGTGAGGTGGTGTGATGCATATTCGCGTGAATGATACTGTCGAGATCCTGACGGGCGATGAGCGCGGCACGCGCGGCAAAGTCTTGTCGGTGGATCGCACGGCTGGAAAGCTGATTGTGGAAGGCGTGAATCGCGTCTACAAGCACGTTCGTCGTAGCCAACGCAACCCGCAGGGCGGTCGACTCTCCAAAGAGATGCCGATCCAGATCTCGAACGTGTTGCTGGTCTGCCCCGCCTGTTCCGCCAGAACTCGCTCGGGTTCCCGCTATGCGGCCGACGGCAGCAAAGAGCGTTACTGCAAGAAGTGCAGCAAAGCGATCGGCGGCCCGATCTCGCCGCCACGCACCGCTTACGCGAAGAAATCCAACTAACGTATCGATACATTTGCTGGGGACGTAGCAAACGACCATGACTCCTCGATTAAAAGACAAATACGAGAACGAGGTACTCCCGGGGCTCCGCAAGGAGTTGAGTCGGGAGAACCGCATGGCCCTGCCGGCGCTGGAGAAGATTGTTCTCAACATGGGCGTTGGCACGGCGATCACGGAAAAGAAGCACCTAGAGGACGCCGTCGAAGCGATGCGTCAGATCTCAGGTCAGAAGCCGATCGTGACGCTGTCCCGCAAAGCGATTGCCGGTTTTCGTCTCCGCGAGAACTTGGGCATCGGTTGCAAGGTGACGCTCCGCAAAACGCGTATGTGGGAATTTCTCGACCGCTTGATCTCGCTGGCGCTGCCTCGCGTCCGTGACTTTCGCGGTCTGAATCCCGATGCGTTCGACGGCAACGGCAACTACAGCATGGGCTTGGTCGAGCAGTTGGTCTTCCCGGAACTGAATCCGGACAAGTTCACACGCGTCCAAGGCATGAACATTTGCTTCGTCACCTCGGCTTCGAGTGACGATGAGGGCCGGCTGCTGCTGCAACTGCTCGGCATGCCCTTCAGACGAGATACGGAAACGGCGGGTGCGGCCTAAACGGTCGCGGCCAAGCTACTAAATCAACACGACCCCCTGTGTGAGTAAAAACCGGTGGCAAGTAAATCTAAAATTGCAAAGGCGAATCGCGAGCCGAAATTTTCGACGCGCCGCGAACATCGCTGCGGTCTTTGCGGACGACCTCGCGCGGTCTACCGCAAGTTTGGGATCTGCCGCATTTGCTTCCGCAAAATGGCAGATCAAGGCTTAATTCCTGGTGTTCGCAAGGCGAGTTGGTAGAGGGACCCAGACAGCTATGATGACCGACCCCATCGCCGATATGTTGACCCGCATTCGTAATGCAGTGCGCGTCGAACGGCCCCACGTCGATATGCCAATCTCCAAAGTCAAGCGCGGTGTCGCCGATGTGCTCAAGCGCGAAGGCTACATCTGGGATTGGAAGGAGATCGAAGAGGCTCCCGTGTCCCACTTGCGTCTGGAGCTGAAATACGGTCCCAACGGCGAGCGGATTATTCGTTCGATCAAGCGGGTAAGCAAACCGGGCCGCCGTATTTATAGCCGCGCAAAGGACTTGCGCCCCATTCTCAATGGTTTAGGGATCTCGGTCATCAGCACCAGTCAGGGTGTAGTGAGCGACCGGGAGGCACGTCAGAGCAACTTGGGTGGCGAGGTCATCTGCCAGATTTGGTAGACCCTTTTCGAGATCGAGAAAGTAGTGAACGGCCATGTCGCGAATTGGAAAGAAACCAGTGGCAGTCCCTGCCGGCGTGAAGCTGACCGTGCAAGGTAAGACGGTCGCCGCCGAGGGCCCCAAAGGCAAGCTCTCGTATGATTTCCCCGAACAGATTGACGTCAGCGTTGGCGAGGATTCGCAAGTCGTCGTGTCGACAGAACGCGAAGATCGCCAAAGCCGCGCGTTCCACGGCTTGACCCGCGCCCTGATCCAGAACATGGTGATCGGTGTCGACCAGGGATATGAGAAACGTTTGCAGATCGTCGGCGTCGGTTATCTGGCGGCGATTCAGGGCAACATCCTCCAACTCCGCGTGGGCTTCGCCAACGAAGTCCACAAGAAGATCCCAGCCGGATTGGATGTGACCTGCCCCGATCAGACGCACGTCGTCGTCCGCGGCTGCGACAAGCAGCTTGTCGGCCAATTTGCGGCTGAGGTGCGTGCAGTTCGCAAGCCGGAGCCTTATAAAGGCAAGGGCGTGCGATACGAAGGCGAACAAGTCAAGATTAAGCCCGGCAAGTCGGCCAACTAGTCCGCGAGCTGCTCGTGATTGCGAGCACGTCGTGGGTCGCGCCGGTGACAACAAACAACGGTTATTCAAACACAGGAATTCGAGCGGTGGAGCATCAGAAGGCCCGACGTCAGCAGCAGGTTCGTCGCCAATTTCGCGTACGAAAGAAGCTTACGGGAACTCCCGAACGGCCGCGTTTGAGCATCCGTCGGAGTCTCAATCACATTTATTGCCAGGTGATCGACGATTCTTCCGGTCGTACCTTGGTGTCCGCCAGCTCGCTGGATAAGGACCTCCGCAGCCAAGTTGGCTACGGTGGAAATGCCGGGGCTGCCACGGCCATTGGCAAGATTGTCGCCGAACGCGCCAAAGCAGCCGGCATCACTGCCGTCTGTTTCGATCGCGGTTGCCGCAAGTTTCATGGTCGCGTCGCGGCTGTGGCTGACGCCTTGCGTGAAAACGGTGTCCACGTTTAGTCTCGCCGGTGAACCTCGCGGTTGAGATTCGCGGC